>JAQGJF010000693.1 GCA_028290765.1 Tardiphaga sp. | reverse complement strand
GCCGAGGATCATGTTGTTGCAGATCTTGGCCGCCTGCCCTGCGCCGGCCTCGCCGCAATGCACGACTTTCTTGCCCATCGCCTCCAGGATCGATTTTGCCGCGGCAAAGGCGTTGGCATCGCCGCCGGCCATGAAGGTCAGCGTCGCGCCCTTGGCGCCGCCAGTGCCGCCGGAAACCGGCGCGTCGATCGAGGGCAGATGTTGAGCCGCCGCAAGCGCGTGGGATTGGCGCGCGCTTTCCACGTCGATGGTCGAACAGTCGATCATCAACGCGCCTTTGCCGACCGAGGGGATGATTTCGTTCCAGACTGAGAGCACATGCTTGCCCGCGGGCAGCATCGTGATCACAACCTCCGCATCTTTGACCGCGTCCGCTGCCTTGGCGGCGATCGCGACGCCGGCCGCCTTTGCCGCCTCTCGCGACGCCGGCACGAGATCGAAACCGGAAACCTGATGACCGGCCTTGACGAGATTGGCGGCCATCGGTCCGCCCATGTTACCGAGACCGATGAATGCAATATGGGTCATGATCTGCTCTCGCGTTTCAATCTGGAAAACTCAATTCATCCTGGCCGCGCGGCACAAAGTACCGCGCGATCATTTCCGGCGTCACCTGTTCGATCCGCGCCGGCAACCAATGCGGGGTGCGGTCCTTGTCGATCACCGCGGCACGGATTCCTTCCGGAAAATCGTGATTGACGAAAATCTCCAGCGCCGCACGGTATTCGCGCACCAGGCACTCTTCAAGCGATGTCGAGCCCCGCGCCATCCGCAGCAATTTGAGCGTCAGCTTCAGCCCGGTTGGGGAGTTGCCGAGAATGGTCCGCAAGGTGGCCGTTGAGAATTCAGAGCCGTCGTTCGCCAGCGCGGCAACGATTTCTTCAACGCTGTCATGGCCGAAAAGCCTGTCGATCAGCGACTGCTTTGCGGCGATCGGCGCGATCGCATTCATGGCGAAGCGGTCGAGCGTCCCGCGCACCTCGGCAGCGGTCGCACCGGCAGATGCTTGCGTCAGCGCCTCCCGCAACGCCGGCCAGCCGGCGGCCTCGACCACGACGTCGGCGAAACGGGCATAGACCGCGTCGGCGCCGCTCATCGGCGTGCCGGTCAGTCCGAAATAGGTGCCGAGTTCGCCCGGCGCGCGCGACAGCAGCCAGGTCCCGCCGACATCGGGAAAGAACCCGACGGCGACTTCCGGCATTCCGAGCTTGGTCTTGTCGGTCACGATCCGGTGGCCGCCATGCGCCGAGAGACCGACGCCGCCGCCCATCACGATGCCGTCCATGAACGCCACATAGGGCTTTGGAAACGCCGCGATCCGCGCGTTCAGGATGTACTCCTCGCGCCAGAAGATCTTGCCGAGATCGCCGCCGGCGCGCGCGCTGTCATAAAGGCCGCGAATATCGCCGCCGGCGCAAAGCCCACGCTCGCCGGCCCCCTCCAGCAGGATCAGGGACACCGCGGGATCGGCTTCGAACCCATCCAGCGCCGCGACAATGCCGCGGGTCATCTCGAGGGTGAGCGCATTCAGGGCCTTCGGCCGGTTGAGCCGGATGATTCCGGCGGCACCCTCCCGTCGCACGATCAGGTCGGCACTATTGTCGCCGGCAACGGCGGCTTGAGCCGTCATCATGCGCCCTCGATCAGCTTGCGCGCCACGATCAGCCGCATGATCTCGTTGGTGCCTTCGAGGATCTGATGCACGCGCAGATCGCGCACGATCTTCTCGATGCCGTATTCGCTGAGATAGCCATAACCGCCATGCAGCTGCAGCGCCTGATTGGCCACCTCGAAACCGACATCGGTGCCGAACCGCTTGGCCATGGCACAGAGCATGGTCGCATCGGCATCCTTGCGGTCGAGCGCCGCGGCGGCGCGCCACACAAAAGTCCGCGCCGCTTCCAGCTCGGTCGCCATGTCGGCCAGACGAAATTGCAGCGCCTGGAATTCGTCGAGGCGTTTTCCAAAAGCCTTGCGCTCCTTCATATAGGCCAGCGACTTGTCGAGCGCGGACTGCGCGCCGCCAAGCGAGCAGGCCGCGATATTGATCCGGCCGCCGTCAAGCCCGGCCATCGCGATCTTAAAGCCGATGCCCTCTTCGCCGAGCCGGTTGGCGACCGGCACACGGGCGTTCTCGAAAATCACCGCGCAGGTCGGCTGCGCGTTCCAGCCCATCTTGCGCTCATTGGCCCCAAACGACAGCCCGGGTGTATCGCCCTCGACCACCAGCGTCGAGATGCCGCCTGGCCCATCGCTGCCGGTACGCACCATCACGACATAGCAGCCGCTCTTTCCGGCGCCGGAGATAAACTGCTTCTGGCCGTTCAGCACATAGTGATCGCCATCGCGCACTGCGCGGGTGCGCAGCGCGGCCGCATCCGACCCGGAACCCGGTTCGGTCAGGCAGTAGCTCGCCAATAACTCCATCGAGCAGAGTTTCGGCAACCATTGGCGCCGTTGCCCGTCGGAGCCGTAGGCATCGATCATCCACGCGGCCATGTTGTGGATCGAAATGAAGGCCGACACCGTCGGACAGCCCTGCGCCAACGCCTCGAAGATCAGCGCGGCGTCGAACCGGGTCATCCCGGAACCGCCGACGTCGTCGCGAATGTAGATGCCGCCGATGCCGAGCGCCGCGGCCTCGCGCATCGCGTCAACCGGGAAGAATTTCTCCTCGTCCCATTTGAGCGCGAACGGCGCGAGTTTTTCCGCGGCAAAATCCCGCGCCATGTCGCGAACCGCGATCTGATCCTCGTTGAGAGCGAACAGCATCCCGCGCCTTTATGATTTGCGCACGATCAATT
>JAQGJF010000688.1 GCA_028290765.1 Tardiphaga sp. | reverse complement strand
ACGATGCGCGGGTAGGTCGCGTTGAAGGCCTTCACCAGCGGCACGGCGATCAGCCCGCGCGGCGACGGCGGAATGCCGAAAGCGACTTCGCCGGCCGGCTCGAGCGACACCGCCGCGACGTCGGTCTTGAGCAGGCGCAACTGCCGTTCGATGCTTTGCAGGCCTTCGTGCAGCTGCTTCCCGGCTTCGGTCAGCATCATGCCGCGGCCGCCGCGGATGAACAGCGGCGCCTGGAACTGATCTTCGATGGCCTGGATCTGCCGGCTCAACGTCGGCTGCGACACCCGCAGCGATTGCGCGGCGCTGCTGAGATTGCCGTGCTCGATCACCGCGAAGAAATACTGGATCTTGCGAAGGTCCATGATGCCTCCCGGGCAAACTATACACTTTGTGAATAGATTGTATGGGAAAAATCCGATTGCTGCATGTTGCCGCCGTTGATAGGCTTTCGGTCCGGGACGTCATAAAGCATCGGGGAGCTTGTCTATGCGGCCGTTTTTTCGCCTGAGCGCGCTATTCGTCGGCATCACGCTTGCCGTCACCGGTACGGCATTGGCGCAGGAGCCGATCAAGATCGGCGTGCTGCTCCCCTTCACCGGGCCGCTTGCCAAGAACGGCATCGAGAACTGGGAAGCGATGCAGATCGCCCGCGACATGATCAACGAGCGCGGCGGCATCAACGGACGCAAGATCGAATACATCCAGGGCGACGCCACCAATCCCAATGCGGCGATCAGCGAAACCGAGCGGCTGATCAGCAAGGACGGCATCAAGATCACCACCGGCTCGTTCGCGTCGCCGATCGCGATCGCGGTCAGCCAGGCCGCGGAGCGCCACGGCGTGTTTCACTGGGAAACCACCGGCGCCGCCGAGATCATCACCCGCCGCGGCTTCAAATACACCTTCCAGGTCGGCGCGCCGGCGCGCAAATACGGCCAGGCCGCGGTCGACATCGTCGTCGACGACCTCGCCAAGCGCCTGAACAAGCCGCTCAGTGATCTCAAGATCGCGCTGCTCTGGGAAAACCGGGCGTTCGGCAAGTCGGTCGGCGACGGCATCCGCTCCTATTCGCAGACCAAGGGCATCAAGCTCGTTTATGACGAAGGCTACGACCAGACCGCGACCGACATGACGCCGATCGTGCAGAAGCTGAAAGACGCGACGCCCGACATCCTGATCGCGATTTCCTTCCCCAACGATGCCATCCTGTTCCAGCGCAAGGCCAAGGAACTCGATTTCAACGTCGCTTCCTTCATCGGCGTCTCCGCCGGCTATTCGGCGCCGGACCTGCGCGATTCGATCGGCGATTCCGTGGCCGGCATTTTCGTCGCCGACTTCCCGCCCAAGGTGAACGCCAATGTGCTCAAGCCCGAGACCAAGAAGGTTGCCGAGGAATTCTACAAGCGCTACGACGCCAAGCTGAAGCGCCCCCCGGCGGGCCATGCCGCGGCGGGCTTCTCCGCGATCTGGGCTTTGTTCACCGAGGTGTTCCCGAAGGCCAAGACCTTCGAGCCCGACGAGCTCCGCGACATCGCACTGAAGCTGGACCTGCCGGAGGGATCGCTGGTCAACGGGTCCGGCATCAAGTTCACCAATTCCGACTGGGCGGAAGATCCCAAGGATGCCGGCCAGAACCTGCGGGCGTCGATCGGCGTCTGGCAGTGGACCAAGGCCGGCAACGAGCAGGTCTATCCGCCCGCGCTCGCCACCCACGCACCGGACATGGTGCCGCTGCCGAAATGGAGCAACCGTTGAGCCGGCACGCGCCGGCTGATCTAGCCGGCGCTGTCCGTTCGGCTTGGCGCCCGCGATGAGCACGCTCATTCAGCTCATGCTGTCCGGCATTCTCATCGGCAGCGTCTACGCCCTGATGAGCATCGGCCTGACGCTGATCTTCGGCGTGCTGCGCATCGTCAATTTCGCCCATGGCGAATTCCTGATGATCGCGATGTACGGCGCCTGGGCGTTCTCGAAACTGTTCGGGCTCAACCCGTACGTCGCCGCGATCGCCATCGTCCCGGCGATGTTCCTGTTCGGCGCCATCGTCTACCGGCTGATCGTCAGCCCGGCGCTCGACAAGCCGCACCTCGTCGTGGTGTTCGCCACCATGGCGCTGTCGATCTTCCTGCAGAACGCAGCGCTGATGGCGATGAGCGCCGACCTGCGCGACATTCCGCCGATCTTCGGCCGCTCGATCACCATCGGCCCGATCTATCTCAAGGTCGAGCTGCTGCTCGGCTTCCTGATCACCGTCCTCTGCACCATCGGGCTGCAGTGGATCATCAAGAAGACCTATCTCGGCAAGGCGATCCGCGCCACGGTGCAGGATGGCGAGGCGGCGATGCTGATGGGCATTCCGGTGCCGCGGATCTTCCTCATTACCTTTGCGGCGGGTTCGGCGCTGGTTGGGCTGGCCGCCTGCGTGATGATGCCGCTGTTCTCGGTGTTTCCGTCGGTCGGGCTGAATTTCGTTCTGATCGCCTTCGTGATCGTCGTGCTCGGCGGCATGGGCAGCATCGAAGGCGCCCTGTTCGGCGGCGTCTGCGTCGGCGTGGTGCAGTCGCTGAGCAGCTATTATGTCGCGCCCGCGTTCGGGCAGATGTTCTTCTTCGTGCTGTTCCTGGTCGTCATGATCTTCCGGCCGAACGGGCTGCTCGGCCAGCAGGGTGCCGCGACCGTCGGCATGAACGAGTAAGATGATGTCGATCGACGCTGCCATGCCGGACCCGACAAGCCGCATTCCGGTGCTGCCGAAGCGTGGCCGGATCTCGTGGTTCGAAATCGCGTTGCTCGTGGTCTCGGTCGGCCTCATCGTTTCGGGCATCGCGCCGAGCCTGCAGGATGTGGTGCTGCTGAGCTTCCTGTTCGCGGGCCTGGCGCTGGCGTGGAACATCGCCGGCGGCTATGCCGGCCTGATCTCGTTCGGCCACTCGGCGTTCTTCGGCGTCGGCGCCTACACCTCGACCATCCTGCTGACGCGCTATGGCGTGACACCGTGGATCGGGATCTGGGCCGGCGCCCTGATCGCCGCGCTGTTCGGCGCGGTGCTGGCGCTGATCTGCGCGCGGCTGCGCGGGCCGTTCTTCATCCTGTCGACGCTCGCCTTTGCCGAAGTGGTGCGGATCGGCGCGCTGAACTGGGCGTCGCTGACCGGCGGGCCGGAAGGCCTCTCGATCCCGCCGGTGTCGAGCCTGGCCGGCATGGTGTTTTCTTCGAAGCCTGCCTATGCGGTGCTGATGCTGGGCTATCTGGTCCTGGTCTACGCCATCACCAAGGGGCTGGAGGCGTCGCGCTTCGGCTATTATCTGTTTGCGATCCGCGACAATGAAGACGCCGCCAGCGCCGCCGGCGTCAATCCGGTGCTGGGACGGGCCGCCGCGATGGCACTGAGCGCGGCGCTCACCGGTGTCGGCGGATCGCTGTTCGCGCAATATTTCCTGTATCTCGATCCGACCTATGTGATCTCGCCCGAATTGTCGTTCCAGTTTGCGCTGCTGCCCGCGGTCGGCGGGCTCGGCACCGCGATCGGCCCGGTACTGGGCTCGTTCCTGATCACGCCACTGTCGGAACTGCTGCGCTCATATCTCGGCAGTGCCGCGGCCGGGCTGCATCTGGTGATCTACAGTTTCGGGCTGATCGTCGTGATGCTGTATTTCCCGGCGGGCCTCGCCGGCGCGTTGAACAAATTGACGCGCTGGAGGCCGTTCTCGTGAGCGCGCTGCTGCAGGTGCAGGGCGTCAGCCGGTCGTTCCGCACCACGCTGGCGGTGAAGGACGTTTCCTTCGAGGTGCAGCCTGGCGAGCTGCTGGGGCTGATCGGCCCCAATGGCGCTGGCAAGAGCACGCTGTTCAACTTGATCGCCGGGGTGCTGCCGCCGTCGGCCGGGCAGATTTCGGTCGACGGCCAACGCGT
>JAQGJF010000686.1 GCA_028290765.1 Tardiphaga sp. | reverse complement strand
GAAGGCGATCGTGTCCGGCGGCTACGACATCGCCGCCGATCAAACCGATATTCGCGCCAGCCTCGCATCGACCGCGCTCGGATCGGCGACCAGCCGGCCGGAAATCGCGCTGTTCGCAGTCGGATCGCCCGACGCACTGGATCGCACCGTCGATGTCGCGGCGCTGTCGTCCTGGCTGGCGGTGAGGGCGATCGATCGGGAAACCCGCCGGCTCGATTCGATCGAGCGCGGCGAGATCCCGCCGCCGGCGCTGCCGATTGCGATCCCGCCTCCGGCGCTGACATTGCCGCCCGCCGCGGAGACGCCGCCCGCCACAACGGCACCGCCGGATGTCTCGGCCGCGATTCCTTCTGACCAGCCGCTTCCGGAGATCCCGATGCCTGGGCGTGATCCGCGCCGCGTCGTACCGAAGCCGAAATTAATCGTCCCACACCCGCCGGCCGTACCGCCGATTTCCAGCGCACCGGCTTCCAACGCGCCCGTCGTCAGTCAGCAGGTCGCGCCGCTGCCGCCGCCGATCGAAATCCGGCCGGCGCCGGGCCCAGCGCCGCGACCGCCGAAACCGCGTCCACCTCTGGTGCTGACGCCGCCGGCTTCAAATTAAGTGGACGAATAGAGAGTGGCGATAGGGAGTAGGATCTTCCTATTCGCCAATCGCTATTCGCTATTCACCTGACGCTCTCCGCCTTGCTGTCCGCCGCCGCCACCGCGCGCGTGCGAAAATAATCCAGCACGAAGAGACGAATGGCGGAGGAGAGATTGCCCTGCTGGCGATTGGTGTCGATCTCGCCCACCAGTTCCGACAGCGTCATGTCGCGCAGTACAGAGATTTCCTTCATCCCGTTCCAGAACGCCTCTTCGAGGCTGACGCTGGTCTTGTGGCCCGCCACCACAATCGACCGCTTCACGACTGGTGATTTCATGATGCATCCCCGCTGTCGATACGATGCTGATCGAGCAGGTCATTGGCACGGCTTGCATGCTGCTCGTCGAGGCTGCGTTCGGCCTTGGTTCGGCCGAACTGAATACGATTTGCCTCGGCTTGCTTTGCCGATTGTTGCCGTGCGGCGCGCTTCTTGAAGCGCTTCAAATTGACCAAGTCCCCCATGATCGTTCCCATTTCATGAAATAAGTCGCTACGCATGGCATTCGAAAACCGGCGTAAGAATTAATGGTAATGTGGTGCTCTAGCACGACGTAAAGCAATGACGGTACTCGCAATTGCCCTAGGTATTCAGGTGATATGCGGGATAACTATTTTAAAACGTCGTTATTCCCGACCAAAGTCTCGTAATTCCCAATCTAACTAATCCTAATTCGCCACGGCGGGACTTTTAGGGGTAACACTTTCTGGGTAGCTACGGCTCATGCATGGTTCAAAAAATAAATTGCGGCGAAAAGCAGCCCCAAACCAGGCGAGCAATGCCAAGATGTCGAACGGCATCAGCCTGGGCGTGTCATCTTGTCCGGCTGCACCAGCCGGTCGAATTCCGCGGCCGAAACCAGGCCCAGCCGCACGGCTTCCTCTTTCAAGGTCGTACCGCGGGCGTGGGCGGTCTTGGCGACCTTGGCTGCGTTATCGTAGCCGATTTTCGGCGCCAGCGCCGTCACCAGCATCAGCGAACGCTCCATCAATTCCCGAATCCGTTTCTCGTCGGCCCGGATGCCATTGACGCAATGTTCGGTGAACGAGCGCGCCACGTCGGCCAGCAGTTGAATAGAACCCATCATGCAATGGGCCAGTACCGGCTTGTAGACGTTGAGTTCGAAATGCCCCTGGCTGCCGGCGACGGTGATGGTGGTGTGGTTGCCGAATACCTGGCAGCAGACCATGGTCATCGCTTCGCTCTGCGTCGGATTGACCTTGCCCGGCATGATTGAGGAGCCGGGTTCGTTTTCGGGAAGGATCAACTCGCCGATGCCGGAGCGCGGTCCGGAGCCCAGCAGGCGAATATCATTGGCGATCTTGAACAGCCCGGTCGCGACCGAATTGATCGCGCCATGGGCAAAGACGTAAGCGTCGTTGCTGGCCAGCGCCTCGAATTTGTTCGGCGCGCTGGTGAAGGGCAGCCTGGTGATCTTCGCGACATGCCCGGCAAACAGTTTGGCAAATCGCGGCTTCGAATTAAGGCCGGTGCCGACGGCGGTGCCGCCTTGCGCCAGCGGATAGAGCTCTTTCACCGCCACGCGGAGCCGCGCGATGCCGCTTTCGACCTGGGCGGCGTAGCCCGAAAATTCCTGCCCCAGGGTCAGCGGCGTCGCATCCTGGGTATGGGTCCGCCCGATTTTTACGATGGAGGCGAACGCCTTTTCCTTTTTGCGCAGTGCAGCAAGAAGTTCGCTCAGCGCCGGAATGAGGTCGTGGACGATGTGCTCGGCGGCGGCGATGTGCATCGCGGTCGGGAACGAGTCGTTCGACGACTGGCTCATATTGACATGGTCGTTGGGATGAACCGGCTTCTTGCTGCCGAGTTCGCCGCCAAGCAGTTCACTGGCGCGATTGGCGATGACCTCGTTGAGGTTCATGTTGGTCTGGGTGCCGGATCCGGTCTGCCAGACCACCAGCGGAAAATGATCGTCGAACCGGCCTTCGATGACCTCGCGCGCGGCGCGTTCGATGGCGCGGGCGCGGCGCTGGTCGAGCAGGCCGAGTTCGCGATTGGTTTGCGCCGCCGCGAGTTTGACGATACCCAACGCGCGAATGATCGGCATCGGCATCCGGTCATGGCCGATGCGGAAATTCTGCCGGGAACGTTCGGTCTGCGCGCCCCAATAGCGGTCCGCGGCGACGTCGATCGGACCGAAACTGTCGGTTTCGCTGCGCGTGGTTCGGGAAGGTGAGGTTTTTGACGATCGAGCCATGATCTGCCGGAATTCCTAATCTGTCCGTCGGGCCGGACCCCCATCCATGCCAAGCGCGCGCCGCGGGCCACGCGGCGAGTTCATCCTATACATTTGCGCGGCTTATTTCTTGCGGAAGCGGTCCAGACGCACGACTTCCGCACCTTCGCTGGGCTTCGCCGGCTCGTCCTGATTTTCGGCGGCGGCGGAAGCCGTGGGAACGGCCAGGGGGTGGGTGGGCGCGGGATTGGCCGCTGTCGGCGCGTCCGCCACCAACGGCGCGCCGGTCGGTGCCTCGGCTGCCGCATCGGCGGCCTCGAACTGCAGGCCGAACTGCACCGACGGGTCGAAGAAGCTCTTGATGGCGTTGAACGGCACCACCAGGCGCTCGGGAATGCCGCCGAACGACAGACCGACCTCGAAACGATCTTCGCTCACCACCAGATCCCAGAACTGGTGCTGGAGGATCACGGTCATCTCTTCCGGATATTGCGCCAGCAGCCGCGGCGACAATTTCACGCCTTCGGCCGTTGACACAAACGTGATGAAAAAATGGTGCTCGCCCGGCAGGCCATGTTCGGCGGCGTCGGTCAGCACGCGGCGCAGCACGCCACGCAGCGCATCGCGCGCCAGGACATCGTATCGGATATGATCGGTCGCCATCAGCAAATCCAGTCGCGTTTCGCATGCCACAGGCGGATCGGCGGCGATGTTCGTGGCCCGACTCGCGCCATGTAGTTGAATGTAACCCGGCCGCGCTTCAAGGTCAGCAGCCCCAAGCCCGGACTTTTAGGAAATTCTAAGCCGCCTGGAAATGGCGCAAGTCAAGGAAGTGGAGGCTTCTGTTGCCAGGTGCCTCCGAACCCCGCCTGACGGAGCTTAACCCGTCAGGACTTCAAACGTGGTCTTTCAAACAGCTTCACGCTGCCTGAGCAACCGGAGCATAGTTGTCGTTTGCAACTATTGCATAGCCCGATAACGGCGGAACCATACCGAACAAAAACTCGCCCTTTACGCCCTCGTCGATCCTGTTTCGCCCCCGCCGAAACCCTCGCCTAACAAAGAGGCGGCGGGCTTGGGTGGAGGCGCCGGGTGCTGCCCCCGGGTCCGAATGGTTTATTGCGACGGCCATTTATTGTCATAGCCGGCGAACCGGCAGCCTCAATATAGGTGGCAAGGTTGATGAAAAAAGGGCGTTTTGGGCGGATTTGCGCACGGATTTGGCCCGATCGGTCTGCCAAATCGACGCGGGTGGCCAACGGGTCGCGCGAATGCGCGCCCGATGATAAACTCCGCGACAGGCGCGCTCGATTGGATGAAAATCCGGCGGGCCCGCCCGCGCAAATATCGATTGGCCTGATGCGACAGCCGTTCTAGATCTCGCTGATGCCTCAGGATTCTCCCTCCGCCCTCGCCCCCGCCATGGATCCCGTGGCGGTCGTGGCGCCGGGGCTTTTCGAACTGTTCACGGTTTTTGCCAAGATCTCGCTGGCCGGCTTCGGCGGCGTGCTGATCTGGACCCGGCGCGCCATCGTCGATCAGCATCGCTGGATGACCGCGGACGAGTTCAACGAAACCTTCGCGTTGTGCCACTTCCTGCCCGGACCGAACGTCGTCAACCTGTCGCTGGTGTTCGGTTCGCGCTTTCGTGGCCTGGCCGGCGGCATCGCGGCCTTTGCCGGGTTGCTCGGGCCCCCGATGGTAATCGTGACGGTTCTCGCCGCGCTTTACGGCCATTTCGGCGAAATCCCCGCCTTGCGGCGCACGCTGGCCGGGGTGTCCTGCGCCGCGGTCGGCCTGCTGCTGTCGGTCATGGTGCGGATGACGCTGCCGCTGATCAAAAAGCGCGACCTGATCGGGCTTGTACTGTTGGCCGGCGTCTTCGTCGCGGTCGGGGTGTTGCGGCTGCCCTTGCCGCTGGTGCTTCTGGTGGCGATCCCGCTCAGCCTCGGCGTCACTTTCCTCATGCGTCGTCGGGCCGCAGCATGAACGACAGCCCCGTCGGCACGCTGTTCACGCTGGCCTGGACCTTCGCCCTGATGTCGCTGTTCGCGGTCGGCGGCGCCAACGCCGCCATTCCGGAGATCCAGCGTATCGCCGTCGATCTCCGCCACTGGATGACCGATACGCAATTCGCCGACGTGTTCGCGATCTCGCAATTGGCGCCGGGCCCCAACGTGCTGATCGTGACGCTGATCGGTTACCATGTGGCCGGCATCGTCGGCGCGCTGGTCGCGACGCTGGCGATGTGCGGACCGACTGCGATGCTGGCCTATTTCGTGAGCCGCTTCCTTGCTCGATCGAGCCATTCGCGCTGGCCCGGGATCATCCAGGCGGCGCTGGT
>JAQGJF010000900.1 GCA_028290765.1 Tardiphaga sp. | reverse complement strand
GCAGGGAGCATGCCCGATCACCTTCCTGGCTGGCGACCTCGATGCTGCGGAGCGCTATTGCGCCATGCTGCTCGACCACACCGAGCGGCACCCGATACGCCTTTGGCACTTATGGGCGCTATGCCTGAAGGGGGCGTTGATGGTCAAACGCGGCGATGCCGCAGGGGTGGGTGTTCTGCGCGACGCGCTCAATCAGGCCGGTCAGGCCCGGTTCTTGCCTCGCTTCATGCTCCCTCTGGGAGAACTGGCAGCGTGTCTTGGCGAGATCGGCGAGATCGCCGACGGTCTCGCGACGGTTGACGATACGCTGGCGCGCGGAACGGCTAGAGACGAGCGCTGGTATTTCGCCGAACTTTTGCGGATCAAGGGTGAATTGCTGCTCAAGGAATCCCGCCAGCAGTCATTGATGTTGGCCGAGCAGTGCTTTGATGAGGCGCTCGATGTGGCGCAGCAGCAGGGCGCATTGTTCTGGCAGCTCAGGGCCGCATCCAGCCTTGCCCGTCTGAAGCTGCAGAAAGGCCGGAAGGATGAGGCGCAACGGCTGCTGACGGCCGTTTGCGAGAAATTTACCGAGGGTTTTGAAATCGCGGATTTTCGTGCCGCGCGAATCATGCTCGACGAACTGGCGTCCGGTTAGAAGATGGCTCTGTTTTCGCGTCGAAAAATGCTGGAAAAAATGGCGGGTGCCGTCGCACTGGCTGCCATGCCACGCGACGCATCGGCCGATGCCTACCCATCTCGTCCGATCCGGCTCGTGATTCCGTATGCGGCCGGCGGATCGGGCGATCAGATCGGACGGCCCTGGGCCAACAGGATGACATCGCTGTTGGGTCCGGCCTACGTGGAAAATATCGGTGGCGCCGGCGGTGCGCTCGGTTGTCTGGCGGTGGCGCAAGGTGCGGCCGATGGCCACTCGCTTCTGCTCGGCAATGGCAGCACCCAGGTCATTTTTCCGTTGACATCAGCGCAACCTGCCTACGACACCATCCGCGATTTTCGCGCGATCTATCGACTGATCACCAGCACGCTCGCTTTCGCGGTGCATCCTTCGCTGCCGGTCAATAATTTGCAGGCGTTGATCGCTTACGCGAGGGCCAATCCCGGCAAGCTATCCTACGGATCTCCGGGCGTGGGCACCGGCAATCATCTGGTGGGCGAAATGTTCAAGCAACAATCGGGCGCCGCGGATATCGTTCACATCCCCTATCGGGGCGCAGGGCCGGCCACCAATGATCTGGTAAGCGGCCAGATTCCGTTGGTGATTGCCGTCATGTCGGGCCAATTGCTGCAACTGAACCAGGCCGGCAAACTGCGAATACTCGCGGTGACGAGCGAACAGCGTCTGAGCAACGCAGCGGAGATTCCGACCGTGATCGAATCCGGTGCACCGGATCTCATTTATGCCGGATGGTTCGGCCTGTTTGCGCCAAAAGCGACCCCGGATGCGATCGTTGATCGGATCGCCCAGGCGACCCGTACGGCCATGGCGGATCCCGCGCTGCAGGCAACCTACCGTTCGCAGGGCATGGAGCCGGATGCCAATTCGGGCCCTGACAAATTCCAGCGATTGGTCGAGGACGAACTGGCCCGTTTGACGCCGGTCATCAAGTCGATTGGACTGAAGCATGATTGAGTCGCAACTCAGACATTCGACGTTATCCGGAGCGATGCCGCCGTCTGCAACAGCAGTTGGCAGGTATTCTGTTCGCCATTCGCTGATGTGTCGAGGCGCTCCACGTAAGGGCAGGTCAGCACGGCGATAGCGGCGTCGCTGGGCCCCAGAATCGGGACCGAGATGTCGACAACCCCACGCGCCTGCCGGCTTGATCCACGCCAGTGGCCGTGATCGCGGATGTGGGCGAGGCTCGCTTCGAGCGCGGGATCCGTACCGCGGTCCGGCGAACTGTCCCGATGCTCGGCCATCATCTGGGCGCGGCGCGCGTCGGTTTGAAAGGCGAGCAAGGTGCGGCCCGAGCCGGTCTCGAGAAGATTGATCCGCGCGCCCAGCCGCAATGTCAGGCCCCAGTCACCCGGACTGCTCTCCTGGGCGACGATGATGACATCGCCGCGGTCGTAAACCGCGAGGTGGCACGACTGGACCGCCGACCGCGCGAACTGCGTCATCTTCGGCTCCGCGGCTGCGATCAGCCGGCTGATCGGAGGATAGCGTGTCGCCAGCACGAACAGCTTCAGGCTGAGCTCGTAGCGATCGCCCTCGAGTCGCGTGACATAATCGCGCGCGACCAGTCGCTCGAGCATCCGGTAGATTTCCCCCTGGCTTCGGCCCATGGCGCGAACGATTTCGCTTCGCGTCAATCCGCTCGGCTCTTGCGACAGCAGTTCGAGAATATCGAGACCTTTATCGAGCGCGGGCGCGCGATAGCGGTCTGCAATGGTTTCGTTCGGTCCCATCCCCTCACCGTTCGAAGCGCGCCAACAGTGCCAGGCACGCATCTATTTACATATACACTTTTTGTGCATATATGAACAGACAACAAACGGCCTCGCTTGTCCTCGATGGGCGCAGGTTTCGCAGCGTCGGAGCAGACGAATGCGGTCGTGGGGGAGGATAGGCCTGATCACCGCCGCGGCGCGAGGCGCAAGCCCCGCCGTGTCCGTTGTTGCGCCCACACGCGTGCAGGGCTCTTCACCTCGCCGGCAAATTCAAATCGGAGCTTTCGCGCACGCGCGGTGTTGGTACAGTCCGCGGCGGCCTCGCGGGCCTTTCGATCGCATGCGTCTTGATCCTGGCGTTGGCTGCGGGTGGGAAGGTCCATGACCATGGCGCTCATTTCCGTTCAGCAGCTGTGCAAGAGTTTTCCGGGCGTCCGGGCGCTGCACGACGTTCGCTTCGAACTGGACGCCGGCGAAGTTCACGCCCTGATGGGCGAGAACGGAGCCGGAAAATCGACGCTGATGAAGATCCTCGCCGGCGTCTATACGAAAGATACCGGCGAAATTCGTTATCATGGCGAGCTTGTCGATTTTTCCAGCCCGCGCGAGGCCCAGGCGGCCGGCATCGGCATCATTCATCAGGAACTGCAGCTCATGCATCACCTGACGGTTGCCGAAAATATCTTTATCGGACGCGAACCGAAGAAGGCGTTCGGCCTGCTGCTGGACGACGACAAGCTCAACCGGCAGGCGGCCGATTTGCTTGCCCACCTGAACCTGAAGCTCGACCCGCGCACCGTCGTCGGCGGCCTGACGGTTGCCAGGCAGCAGATGGTGGAAATCGCCAAGGCGCTGTCCTTCAATTCGCGTGTCCTGATCATGGACGAGCCGACAGCCGCGTTGAACAACGCGGAGATCGCCGAGCTGTTCAAGATGATCCGCGAACTGAAGGCGCGCGGGGTGGGCATCATCTATATCTCCCACAAGATGGACGAGCTGAAGCAGATTGCCGATCGCGTCACCGTGCTGCGCGACGGCGAATATGTCGCCACCGTGCCGGCCGAGGGCACCGCT
>JAQGJF010000899.1 GCA_028290765.1 Tardiphaga sp. | reverse complement strand
CACGCAGCCATAACGGTCGTCCCCGGACCCCTGCGGCCCGCCGACACCATCCAATTGCAGCGGCTTACTTTTTCTCCGCGGCGGTCAACACTTTTTTGCAGGCAGGCGTCAGTTTGTCGCTCGATTTGGCAAGGCAGGCGATGATCCTGCTACCGCCCGGCGTGGTGCCTTTGCAATATTTTTCATAGTCGCCCATGCAGGCGTCGCGTTGCTCGGCCGTCATCTCCTGCGAAAACGCGACTTGGGAAGCGCAAGCAAAGGCGGCGATCAGGATAGCGCGTAGCATCGGGACATCTCCTTTTCGTTGATCCCGCAGCGCGGGTAACGGCACGTCAACTCCAATCCCTCCACCGACGGGCCAACGCGGCTTCTTGCTTCTTGGTCGCGGAGCCGGTGTATTAAGCCTTTACATTTCGATTTATTCGATTCCGACAGCCCAGAGGGAAATCATGGGTAATCTCAGAGCCAAGTGGCTTACCTTCTACGCCGAACATGTCGAGCCGATGTCCAAGGAGATATTCGGTTACGTCGAGAAAATGATCATCGGCACCTTGATCGTCTCGGCAGGAGCCCATGTCTCCAGCAACGAACCGGCCATCATGCTGTTCGGCTATCTGCGTCACGGCCTGGTCGGCCGCGGCATCGAATTGTTCGGCGTCATCCTCCTGGTGCTGAATTTCCTCGACGGCCTCACCAAGCTGGCGAAGCTGGACTGGCATGCCGCCTATCAGATCGTCATGACGGTCTGCTATGTCGCGTTGAGCGTCCGCCTGATCCAGTTGATCCTGGCCTTCCGCGGCGAATAGGCGAGGCGCTATTGCGCCGCGAACTGCGCCAGCACATCCTTGCAGGCCGGCGACAATGACGCCGCCTGTGTCGCCAGACACTGCATGATACGGCCGCCGCCGGGCGGAATACCCGCACAAAGCCCGCGGACGTCGGCACCGCACGCCGAGCGCAGCACGAACAATTCCTCGCGCGGCCGCATCGGCCGCAAAACGATCACCGTCGCCGGAGCCGCTGCAGGTGCCGCCGGACTGGCCGCTGCGGCGCCGCCGGAGGCCGGCGCGGCTGCCGGGGCGGGAGCCGAACCGCCGCTGGCGGCGCTGACCGCCTGCTCGCAGCTGGGCGACAATTTGGCCTTGTTTTTCTCCAGGCAACTCAACGCCGCGGCGCCGCCCGGCGGCACGCCGGCGCAGGTCTTCTGGTAGTCGGAGCGGCAGGCGCTGCGGATCGCAGCTACTTGCGCGTCGCTCGGCTTTTTCGCCGGCGTGCTCGCCGCCGTCTTGGCAGCAGGGGCCGTGGTTTTCGCCGGTTCAGCGGCTTTGGGAGCAGCGGCCTCGGCCGGCTTGGCGGGTTCGGCCGCCGGCGTCTCGGCTTTCGGTGTCTCGGCCTTGGGCGCGGCGGCTGGCGCTTCGACGGCGTTGACCGCGCTCTTGCATGACGCCGACAGGCTCGACATATTTTTCTGCAGGCATTGCAGTGACTCAATTCCGCCCGGCGGCACGCTGGAGCAATGCGCGATATAATCGGAGCGGCATTGCGAACGGATGGCGCTGCGTTGCGCATCGGTCGGGGCTTGTGCATGGACCGTGTTGGCCATCAGCATTGCGACGACGGCCGTCGCCGCGCTTCGCGCCGCAATATGTCTCAAGATATTGATCATCTGCAAGAATCCTTAACTGCTCGCTGGGTCATCGCGTCAGCAGAGAGAACATCTTCTAAAAATACAACACCATGAATAGGGGATGGCATCATTTGCGCTTTCGGGTTCCACCGCAAGCGGATTGTTGATATTCATTTCCGACAGCACGTCTCACCGGCAGACGTAAGCAAACGGGGCAAAAGCATGAGGCCTGAGCATCCACCTGTTTGCGACGGGCGTGTGAATTATCATTCAAATGCAACGACAATCCGAACCGCGCTGCACCTTGCGCTGGGAGCGCTGTCGCTGGTCGTGCTTTGCGGGTGCGAACAAAACGCCTTCGTACCGCCGCCGCCGCCCAAGGTCGAAGTCGCGCTGCCGGTGCAGCGCAACGTCACGCGTTTTCTCGAAGCGACCGGTAACACCGCGCCGATCAAGTCGGTCGATCTGGTCGCGCGCGTGCAGGGCTTCCTGCAATCGATCAATTATCAGGACGGCACCTTCGTCAAACAGGGCACGACGCTGTTTTCGATCGAGCCCGAGACCTACAAACTGAAGCTCGAACAGGCGCAAGCCGCCGAAACCGGCATGCAGGCTTCGATGAAGCAGGCTGAGGCCGATTTCAAGCGGCAGTCAGATCTGGTGCAAAAGCAAGCGGTTTCGCAGGCAACGCTCGACACTTCGACGGCGGCGCGCGAAAACGCCCAGGCCAACCTGCAGCAGGCCCAGGTCAACACCAAGATCGCGGCGGTCAATTACGGTTATACCAATGTCGCTGCGCCGTTCGACGGCATCGTCAGCGCACATCTGGTCTCGATCGGCGAACTGGTCGGTGTTTCATCGCCGACGCAGCTTGCCACCATCGTGGCGCTCGACCCGATCTATGTGAATTTCAACGTCAACGAACAGGACGTGCTACGGATCCGGGAAGAAGCAAGGCGGCGGGGAATGACCGTCGACGAGATCCGGCAGTTGCCGGTCGAGATCGGATTGCAGACCGAGAGCGGCTTCCCGCATAAGGGCAAGCTCGATTACGTCTCGCCGACCCTCAATCAATCGACCGGCACGCTCGCGGTGCGCGGCATATTGCCGAATCCCGATCGGACCTTGTTGCCCGGATTTTTCGTCCGGGTCCGCGTGCCCTACGACGAGCAGGGGAACGCGTTGCTGGTGCCCGATGTCGCACTCGGCAGCGATCAGGCCGGCCGCTACGTGCTGGTCGTCAACGGCGAAAATGTGGTCGAACAGCGCAAAGTCCAGACCGGGCCGCTGGAAGGCGATCTGCGCGTGATTGAAAGCGGCCTGAAGCCCGATGACCGTGTGGTCACCGCCGGGCTGCTGCGCGCGATCCCTGGTCAGAAGGTCGACCCGCAGGTCAAAAAGATCGAAGCGTCGCCGGCACCCAGCAAATAAGGCCCGTCATGATTTCGAAATTCTTCATCGAGCGTCCGGTCCTTTCCAACGTCATCGCGATCCTGATGATCCTGATCGGCGGCGTGTGCCTGTTTCGTCTCGCGGTCGCGCAATATCCCGATGTCGTGCCGCCGACGGTGCAGGTGACGACGCGTTATCCGGGCGCCAGCGCCAAGACCGTGATCGATACCGTGGCGCTGCCGATCGAGCAGCAGGTCAACGGCGTCGAGGACATGCTGTACATGCAGTCCTATAGCGGCGCCGACGGCACCTATTCGCTGACGGTGACGTTCAAGATCGGCACCGACCTCAACTTCGCGCAGGTGCTGGTGCAGAACCGGGTGTCGAGCGCGCTGTCGCAGCTGCCGCAATCGGTGCAGAACCAGGGCGTCACCGTGCAGAAGAAGTCGACGGCGATCCTGCTGTTCGTGACGCTGACCTCGCCGAATGCGACCTATGACAGCCTGTTCCTGAGCAACTATGCCACCATCAACATCAGGGACGAGCTGTCGCGCCTGCCCGGCGTCGGCAACGTCACGGTGTTCGGCGCCGGCCAGTATTCGATGCGGGTGTGGCTCGATCCGAACAAGCTGCAGGTGCGGTCGCTGATGCCGCAGGACGTGATTTCGGCGATCCAGCAGCAGAACCAGCAGGTGACCGCCGGACAGGTCGGCGCGCCGCCGACGCCGGCGGGACAGGCGTTCCAGTACACGCTGAACGTCAACGGCCGGCTCGACGACAAGAGCCAGTTCGAGGACATCATCGTCAAGACCGGCAGCAATGGCGATGTGACGCGGGTACGCGACGTCGGCTGGGTCGAGCTCGGCGCCCAGACCTACAGCCAGGCGTTCTCGCTCAACAACAAGCCCGCCACCGGCATCGGCGTGTTCCAGTCGCCCGGCGCCAACGCGCTCGAGGTCGAAAAGGCGGTCCAGAAAAAAATGGCGGTACTGGCCAAGGCGTTTCCGCCGGACGTGAAGTACGACACGCCGTTCGACACCACCAAATTCGTCTCGGAATCGATCCATGAAGTCTACAAGACGCTGATCGAGGCGGGCGTTCTCGTTCTCATTGTGATCCTTGTTTTCCTGCAGGACTGGCGCGCGATGCTGGTCCCGGCCACCACCGTGCCGGTGACGATCATCGGCGCCTTCGCGGCGATGGCTGCGCTCGGCTTCACCGTCAACATCTCGACCCTGTTTGCGATCGTGCTCGCGATCGGGATCGTGGTCGTCGACGCCATCGTCGTGGTCGAAGGCGCC
>JAQGJF010000894.1 GCA_028290765.1 Tardiphaga sp. | reverse complement strand
TACGCAGCCCGAATCTCCAACCTTCGACTACATCATCGTCGGCGCAGGCTCCGCCGGCTGCGTGCTCGCCAATCGCCTGAGCGCCTCCGGTAAGCACAGCGTGCTGCTGCTGGAGGCCGGCCCGCGCGACCGCAATATCTGGATTCACGTGCCACTCGGCTACGGCAAACTGTTCAAGGCCAAGAGCGTCAACTGGATGTATCAGACCGAGCCGGAGCCGGGCCTGAACGGGCGATCGGTCTTCCAGCCGCGTGGCAAGGTTCTCGGCGGCTCGAGTTCGATCAACGGCCTGTTGTATGTGCGAGGCCAGCATGAGGATTACGACCGCTGGCGCCAGCTCGGCAACACCGGCTGGGGTTTTGACGATGTCCTGCCGTATTTCAAGAAGGCCGAGGACCAGGGGCGCGGCGCCGACGATTTCCACGGCGCCGGCGGCCCGCTTCCGGTCTCGGACTGGCGGCATCCGGATCCGCTCTCCGAGGCCTTCGTTACCGCAGCCGGGGAGACCGGGATTCCCCGCAATGACGACTTCAACGGCGCATCCCAGGAAGGCGCCGGGTTCTTTCAGACGACGACCCGGCGCGGGAGACGGGCGAGCACCGCGGTAGCCTATCTTCGTCCGGCGGCGCGTCAGGGCAATTTGTCGGTTGAAACCTCGGCGCTGGCTCAGCGCATCCTGTTCGACGGACGCCGCGCGCAGGCTGTTGAGTATCGGTCGGCCGGCGGCGTCGTTCAGACGGCGCGCGCGCGCAAGGAGATCCTGGTGTCGAGCGGAGCTTATAATTCGCCGCAACTGCTTCAGCTCTCCGGCGTCGGTCCCGCGGATCTGCTTCGGTCACACGGCATCGACGTGGTGCTGGATGCGCCCGGGGTCGGGAATGATCTGCAGGATCACATGCAGGTCAGGATGATCATGCGCTGCAAGCAACCCGTCACGCTGAACGATGTCGTCAACAGTCCGCTTCGCCAGGTTTGGGCCGGGCTGCAATATGCGGCGTTTCGCCGAGGCCCGCTGACCATTGCCGCGGGCACCGCCGCGGCCTTCTTCAAGACCAATCCGCGGCTGGCGACGCCGGATATCCAGGTCCATTTCCTGCCGTTCAGCACCGACAAGATGGGCGAGAAGCTGCACGCCCATTCGGCGTTTTCCGCGTCGGTCTGCCAGTTGCGACCGGAAAGCCGGGGTTCGCTGCGCATCAAGAGCGCCGATCCCAAGGTCGCACCTGAAATAAGGATCAACTATCTCGCCACCGAGGTCGATCGCACCGCCAATGTCGAGGGCCTGAAGATCCTGCGCAAGATTCTTCACGCCCCGGCGCTGCGTCCCTTCGTGACCGAGGAAATCGACCCCGGGCCCAAGGTTGCGACCGATGACGAGCTGTTGGCCTACTGCCGCGAGCGCGGCAGCACGATCTATCATCCGACATCGACCTGTCGGATGGGAAACGATCCGCTGGCCGTCGTCGATCAGCGGCTTCGGGTTCGCGGCATCGACGGCCTACGGGTGATCGATGGATCGGTGATGCCGGATCTCGTCTCCGGCAATACCAACGCGCCGATCATCATGATCGCCGAAAAGGCGTCGGACATGATTTTGGAGGACGCGCGGTAATTCCCCAACGCTTGCAAGATGGTGGGTTACGGCTTACGCCTAACCCACCCGACGAAGGTTACAGCGATGCGCAGTTTTCTGCCTGTCGTCATCATGGCGACGATTCTCGGTTCAGCCGTCACCGGCTCGGCTCCCGCAAGGGCGAGCGCAAATCTCGCTTTCTGTCTCCAGCTTGGCGGAAGCACCCAGTGCGACTACTCGACCTACGAGCAATGCCAGGCTACCGCTTCCGGCATCGGCGCGGACTGCATCGGCAATCCTGATCCCGGTGCGACAAGGAGCGCCGAACCCTCACGGCCGGCCCGACGCGCCTCGCGAAGGCGTTAGACTGGAAACGGGATAGCCAACTCCGTCATTGCGAGGAGCTGTTGCGACGAAGCAATCCAGTTCTTGCTTCTTGGCCCTGGATTGCTTCGCTTCGCTCGCAATGACGTGGCTGAACCCGCCGAACTAACTTACAACCATCCCGTTGCAGCCTCAGCTACATCGTTACCACGATCTTGCCGAGGTGCTTGTTGGCTTCCATGTGCTCGAACGCCTTGGCGATGTCGGCGAACGGATAAACCTTGTCGATCGGCAGTTTCAGCTTACCGGATTCTACCGCCGGCCAGATGTCCTTGCGGACTTCCGTAAAGATGTCGCGAACCTCCTCGATCGAGCGGGTGCGGAAGGTCACGCCGATATAGTTGATGCGGCGTGCGGCGTGCAGATCGAAATTGAAATCGGCGCGGGTGCCGCCGAGCCTGCCGACATTGACGATACGGCCCTTGATTTTGGTGGCCGCGAGATTCTGGCTGGCGACCTTGCCGGAGACCTGATCGACGATCAGATCAACGCCTTCGCCATTGGTGGCCTTCAGCACCTGATCGACCCAGCCGGGATCGCTGGAATCCACCGCGAGATCAGCGCCGAATTCCTTCAGCCTTCCGCGACGGGTCGCGTCGGTTGACGATCCGATCACGGTTTTCGCGCCCTTAAGTTTTGCGATCTGCAGTGCCATCAGCCCGACACCTGAACTGGCGCCTTGAATCAGCACGGTTTGGCCGGGCTGCAATGCGCCGTTAGTCACCACCGCGTTATGCATGGTTGCGAGCGCGACGGGCAGGGTGGCCGCTTCTTCAAAGTTCATATTCGAGGGCGTGCGAAATAGCCGACCGTGATCGGCAAG
>JAQGJF010000616.1 GCA_028290765.1 Tardiphaga sp. | reverse complement strand
CAAGGCGCGACCTCGCGCCCGATTTCCATGCCGTCGATGGCGGCGACGACGGTTTTCGCCATGGTCGGCGCGGCGCCGAGCCTGAGCCTGTCGCCCTGCCGGTCGACCAGCAGAACGCAGCAATGCATGCCGGGGGCGAGCCCGACCTCCACGGCCACCGTCAGGTCGTTCAACCCATCCGACAGCGCCCCTCCGGCTGCGAGGCGGCTGAGAACGCGGCGCTCGCTTTCAAGCAGGGTAGAGGCGGAGCTGTCCGAGGGAGGAAGTTCCAAGCTGGTTTCTCACAGAGGTTGCATCAAAAACTATCACGGCAACGCCCGGGTGGGTAGGTAACCGATGCCGAACCCGCAAAGAACGCGCAGTTGGTCGCCGGACTCCGGAACGTGAAGAGCTTAGCCACGCTGCGTTGCCGCGACGGCCCCGATGCGCATCGACAAGGCTCGACGCGCGACTGGACCCGGCGAACTCCGCCCCTCGCCGGCGTCTTTAGCGCGTTGTTATTCTTACGGCCGATTCAGCTTTCGTTTACCCTGGTTCATAACCGCCGCTTAGGCGCCGACCGCGCAGGCTAAGCCTGATTGCCGACCGCTTTTTTTGGGGACTCAATGCTTTTGGAGACGAACATCGCGCGTATGTTTGCCGCGTTGAGCGCGACCAACGAAGCGATTCTGTACTCCAAATCCCCCGACCAGCTGTTCCAGCAGGTTTGCGATGCCGCGCTTTCCAGCCGGGATTTCCTGCTGACGGCGATCCTGCTGCTGCAGCCCGGAACCACCAATCTCGAAATGGTCGCCGGTGCCGGCGAGAACAAGGATCGGCTGCGCGCGATCAACATCTCGGTGGATGGCGACAAGCCCGAGGGCATGGGCCTGTGCGGCATCGCATTCCGCGACCGCGCGCCCTGCATCAGCAACGACTTTCTCAACGACGAGCGTTCGCGCGCCTGGCGCAAAAGCGTTGCGGAACGGCACATCGGCGCCGCCGCCGCATTGCCGCTGCTTCGCGACGGCCAGAGCGTCGGCGTACTCCTGGTCTATCTGCGCGACGCGGGTTCACTGGACGACCAAACCGTCTCGCTGCTGACGCGCATGTCGACCAACATTTCGTTCGCGCTCGACAATTTCGATCGCGAGGCCGAGCGCAAGGCCGGCGAGACGGCGATGCGAAGGCTGAACCGCATGTTCGGCGCCATCAGCGCGACCAACGAAGCGATCCTGCGCGCCAAGACCGAGCAGGAACTCTACCAGCTCGTCTGCGATGCGTCCGTGAACGCCGGGAAATCCCTGGGCAGTGTGGTGCTCCTTGTCGAGCCGGAGTCGACCTGGTTGAAACCGGTCGCCGGGACCGGCGATATCGCCGAGCTGATCGCGCGGACGCGATTTTCGATCGATCCGGACAATATCTATGGCACCGGCGTTTGCGGCAGGGCCTTCCGGACCCAAAAGCCCTGCATCAATGACGACATCCAGAACTCGTCGGCGGGACGGCCCTGGCAGCAGGCCGGCCGCGAGACCGGCGTCGTCGCCTGCGTGGCGCTGCCGCTGACCAAGGCCGGCAAGAGCATCGGCGTCCTGATGTCCTTTATCGGGAAATCCTGGGCCGCGGATGACGAAATCATCGCGCTGCTGGCGCGGATGGCGGAAAACGTCTCGTTTGCCGTCGATAATTTCGATCGCGCGGAACAAAGGGCAATAGCCGAGAAGCAAAAGGATCGCCTGACACGGATGTTCGAAGCGCTCGGCGCGACCAACGAAGCGATCATGCGGGCCGAGACGCGGGCCGAACTGTTCGAACTGGTATGCGAGGCCGCGGTCGTTGGCGGCAATTTCACCTCGACCGTCATCGCTCTCCTGCGGCCCGACGGCCAATTTCTCGAAACGGCGGCCTCGGCCGGGCCCGACCGGGAGCGCGCGAGAACCATGCGAATGTCGACCGATGCCTCGCTTCCCGAGGGACGCGGCATCTCGGGGACGGCGTTCCGGACCGGACGTCCGTGCATCAGCAACAATTATCGGGCCGACTTCAACGGCAACGAGCATTTCAGCAATGTCGCCCGGGAGAGCGGGACGCGGTCGGGAGCCGCATTGCCGCTGCAAAAGGACGGCAAGGCCATCGGCGTCCTGTTGTTCCTCTCCGGCGATCTCAATGCCTTCAGCATCGAACTGATCGAGCTGCTACGGCGCCTCGCCGACAATATTTCATTCGCGCTCGGCAATTTCGACCGTGCGGAGGAGAAAACCAAGGCGGACGAGCGCATCGAATACCTTGCCTCGCATGACAGCCTGACCGGCCTGCCCAATCGCGAGACCTTCAACCAATTGCTGCAGTTCTCGATCGACGACGCGCGGCGCAGCCGGCGGCGATTCTCGGTGCTGTTCATCGACCTGGACCGCTTCAAGGTCATCAATGACTCGCTGGGCCATGAGGCCGGCGACGGCCTGCTGGTCGAAACCGCGGCCAGGCTGCGGCAAAGCCTGCGGTCTGGCGACGTGGTGGCGCGGCTCGGCGGTGATGAATTCGTCGTGATCATCGAAAACGCCGAAGAGAAGCCCGCCGTCGAAGGCGTCGCGCGCACGCTGTTGGCGGTGCTGAGCCAGCCGTTGCAACTGGCCGGCCATGAATGCCGTACCACCGCCAGCATCGGCATCGCCACGTTCCCCGACGACGGCACGGATGTGCAGACGCTGACGAAAAACGCCGACATGGCGATGTATCTCGCCAAGGAAGACGGCAAGAACGCCTTCCGCTTCTTCACCAAGGCGACCAAGACCCAATCGATCGAACGCCTGAAGCTGGAAACCGGCCTGCGCCACGCGCTGGAGCGCGACGAGTTTTCGCTGCACTACCAGCCCAAGGTGGACCTGGCGACGCGACAGATTACCGGCGTCGAGGCGCTGTTGCGCTGGGCCCATCCCGAGCTCGGCCTGCTGCCGCCGATGCAGTTCATCCCGCTGGCCGAAGAAACCGGGCTGATCGTGCCGATCGGCCGCTGGGTGTTGAAACAGGCCTGCGCCCAGAACATGGCGTGGCAGCGCCGGGGGTTGCGGCCGGTCTCGATGGCGGTCAATATTTCGCCGCGGCAATTCGTCGACGAAAGCCTGCTGCACGACATCGACGACGCGCTGGCCTCATGCGGCATGTCCCCGACCCTGCTGCAGCTCGAGGTCACCGAGAGCATGGTGATGCAGAACGTCGCGCGGGCCATCAAGATCCTGACCGCGATCCAGAGCCGCGGCATTCGCCTGGCGATCGACGATTTCGGCACCGGCTATTCGTCGATGTCGCTGATGAAGCAATTCCCGATCGACACCATCAAGATCGATCGCTCCTTCGTCCGCAACCTGCCCGACGACAACGAGGACCAGGCCATTGCCCAGGCGATCATCAGCATGGGCAAGGCGCTGGGTATGACCATCGTCGCCGAAGGGGTGGAGACCACCGAACAGTAATCTTTCCTGCGCGATCTCGCCTGCGTTGATATGCAGGGGTTCCTGCTGAGCCAACCGGTGCTGCCGGAGCGGATGGCCGAACTGCTGCGGCCGCTCCATCTCTCTCCGCCGCTGCAGCCGGCGTCGAACGCCGATTCTGAGTTGCCGGTTGGGCAAGCAGAGCTCGCGAAGTCGACGGGGTGAACGGTGCCGAAGGGGGCCGGGCCTGACGCCAAAGCCAGGAGGCTACCCATAAATTCAGAGAGTTCGGCGGAGTCTGTTTTGGTGAGCATTCCCGACTTAAGTCGGGCATCGCGCGAGGTCCGAAAACTGCCAGTAGCATCCAAAGCAGCCCTCAAGGCAGACACGATTGGCACGATATTCGCATTCTTATTTTCGCCGGACGTGGCTGCCTTGGAGATCAAATGGGCGAAGTCGTACAATTCCCGAAGCGGGATCCCGAACGCGATGAAGGCCGCCTGATTCAAGAGGCCCGCGCTCTCTACGAGAGCATATTTCCGACTGAAAAGGGCTCCGCCGGCGCGCAACAGGACGCGCCCGCACGGACCCTGTAGCCTCGTTCGGATGAGCGGTACGCGCTAACGCGTCCGCGCCCTAATCCTTTTGCTTCGTCGGGAAGATCAGCGATTGATCCTCGAAGTCTTCGACCGGAAGCTTTGCCGGATCGAGTTTCGCGTGCATCTCGGCAATCGGCATCATCGCCGACGCCTCCGCTGCAAAGTGGGCCCTGGTCGACGGAGCTCGCAGAAAGACGGCTGCCACCGCAACGGCGATAACCACCGCGAGCATCGGAAGAACGATGCGTCTCATGGGAAAATTCCTTTGTCGTATTTCGTCTGCCGTAATTCGTCGTGATGCAATTCGACCAGATTATCGAATTCAGGCCGCCTGTCCACCGTGCGGGTGATCGCAACTTGGTGATCGCTAAAATTGAGCGAAAACGACAAAAAATACCTAATTCATTCAAGCGTATTGCGAACGGGACATTATGGTCGTACTTTTATGGGACGGATTGTCGGCATCGATATCCGATCGTCGCATCTGTTTCTCGGGACGGGTTCCTTGATGAGAAAGCAGTTCGACACCAGGCTTCACCGGCGCGATCTGTTTCGAGCCGCTCTGGCGGCGGCCGCAACGACGGCCACCGCCGTGATGATCCAGGAGCCGGCCGCCGCGGCACCGACCGGCAGCCCCGACAAGCGCAAGGCTCGCTATCAGGCCCATTCCGCGGAAGTTGAGAATTTCTACCGCGTCAACCGCTATCCTGTACGATAGGAGAGCGCGCATGCTGGTCAGGAAATCGGAACATCGGCGCAGCGGTGGAACTCTGGCCCGCCAGATCGCCGGCGAGCCGGCCGGTGGTACCGACCGCCGCACATTCCTGATCAAGTCCGGCCTCGCCGGCGGCGCGCTGGCCGCGCTGGGCAGCCTGCCGCTCGGCGCCATTCGCAAGGCCGAGGCCGGTCCCCCTGCGCCGGCGGGCGCGACGGTCACGACGCACAAGAATGTCTGCACCCATTGTTCGGTCGGCTGTTCGGTGATCGGCAAGGTCACCAACGGTGTGTGGATCGGGCAGGAGCCGGTCTATGACAGCCCGATCAATCGCGGGTCGCATTGCTGCAAGGGGGCCGCAGTCCGCGACGACGTGCTCAGCACGCGGCGGCTGCGCTATCCGGTCAAGCTGGTGAACGGCCAATGGACCAAGGTTTCCTGGGACCAGGCGATCGACGAGATCGGCGACAGGCTGCTGCAAATCCGCGACAAGTCCGGACCGGACTCGGTGTACTGGCTCGGCTCGGCCAAGTTCACCAACGAGGCCGCCTATCTCAACCGCAAGCTGGCCGCGTTCTGGGGCACCAATAATTCCGACCACCAGGCGCGGATCTGCCATTCCACCACCGTCACCGGCGTCGCCAATACCTGGGGCTATGGTGCGATGACCAATAGCTACAACGATATTCGCAACGCCAAGACCATTATGATCATGGGCGGCAACCCGGCCGAGGCGCATCCGGTTTCGTTGCAGCACATTCTCGAGGGCAAGGAACTCAACCGCGCCAACATGATCGTCATCGATCCGCGGCTGACGCGCACCGCGGCGCATGCGAACGAGTTT
Source organism: Tardiphaga sp. (assembly GCA_028290765.1). The sequence continues at coordinate 114 of JAQGJF010000616.1, read as the reverse complement.
TTGCGAGTACGACCCGGGACGCATATTCCCACGATCTACGGCATGCTCTGGCACATCTTCAAGAATGGCTGGGAAGACAAGGAGTTCATGCGTCAGCGCGTGTACGGCCTGGAA
>JAQGJF010000613.1 GCA_028290765.1 Tardiphaga sp. | reverse complement strand
CAGCAGCGCGTGCAGGAACTGAAGTCGCAGCAGCCGCAAGGCCGGCGCGAGCAACGCGCGCAGCAGCGGTTGCTGCAGGCACAGCAGCACGTGCTCCAGCGCGAGGAGCGCCTGCAGCAACGTGATCTGGCGCGCCAGCAGGCGTTGGGTATCCAGCCCTCGGCTACGCGCTCTGCCACTGCTGCCGCAGCGCAAGCTGCCTCACGCGGGCGATTTGCAGCGCGCTTCGCCAGTGCCGACCCACAGGCCGAGTCGGCACGGCAGCACGGTTGGGCTCCCCGGCACGCCTGGCGGCGCGGCCTGCGCGCGGCGTTTGTGCCGTGGGCCGGCCACGTGTTCTGGCCCTATGCCTATTCCGACATTTTCGAATACACGTTCTGGCCCTACGCCTACGACCCCGGCTATTGGGCCTACGCTTACGATGACTTCGTCGATACCGTGTTCTGGGGCGCGGACAGCCGGTATTCCGCCTACGCCAGACTCGGTCCGACCGAATATCCGGAGAGCCGCGGCACCCGCTCCCGGTCGCGCGAACGCCCAGACGTGAGCCAACCGTCACTCAGGGAACTGTGCGGAGATCCGGAAAAGGGAATCACCGCCTGGCCGATTGCTTCAATCGAGCAGGCGGTACAGCCGACGCCCGAGCAGCGCGCACGGCTCGACGAGTTGAAGAGCGCGGCTGCAAAGGCTGCCGCTGCGTTCAAGGAGTCCTGCGGCGTATCGTATCCGATGACTCCGCCCGGCCGCTTGCGGGCAATGACGAACCGCATCAGCGCCACGCTCGAGGCCGTGCGGATCGTGCGACCGGCACTGGAGAAGTTCTATAACTCGCTCAGCGACGAGCAACAGGCACGGTTCAATGCGCTCGGCCCCAATATCGGCGAGCGTTCGCCACAGCAGCCGCAGCAGGAAGCGGACGCGCAGTCCAATACCTGCGGCGAGCCGAAGTCCGGCCTGACCCAGCTGCCGATCGGGCGGATGGAGGCCGTGATACGCCCGGCCGGCACGCAAAAGGAAGCGCTCGACCGCCTACGCGGCGCGACGGAGAAGGCCGTTCAAGAGCTGCAAGCCGCCTGCCCGGACAGCGTGCCGCTCACGCCGGTCGGACGGCTGGAGACGATGGAGAAGCGGATCGAGGCCCTGATACAGGCGGCCAAACTGGTGCAGCCGGCATTGGATGAGTTCTATGCCACGCTAAGCAGCGAACAGAAGGCGCGCTTCAATGCGCTGGGGCAGTTCGCGGGGCCCTGATTAGCAACTTCCCCCGAAATGCAAAAGGAGGAGCCCTGCGCGCGCAGGCGCGTCGACGGGTATTTTTCGCGCCGCCTCACCATGCGCCATCTCGCCACGTGCGTTTCTGGAACCGGACGACCAACTAAAATGTTGTCAAAAAGCTAGAATTCCTGGCTGCGCAATACGCAGCGTTCCGGGGAAGACGCACATGGATACCACCACACTTCTCATCATTGTCCTTCTCATTCTGTTGCTTGGCGGCGGCGGCTGGTACGGCCGTGGAAACGTGGCTGATTGCTGGCGCGGTTGCAGGCCTTGAAGTCATCTTGAATGGCCCAATCGTCTCGCGGAAGGGTGATCGAATGAGGCGGCAGCGGTTGATCACGCTTCTCGCCCGGCCAAAGTTCGGTTGGTCGCAAGATGTACGGGTGCGTCCCAGCTGGGTGCGCCCGCTCGTCGCGCTCATTGGTGCGACATGCATGTTGTTATCGCCTTGCTACGGACAGCAGCAGGTGGCCCAAAGCGCCGACGCCGCATCGGCACAACTGGTGTTCAACAATGCCTGCCGGACCTGCCACACGACCAAGGAGGGCGACAATCGGCTGGGCCCTCACCTAGACAAGATCATCGGAAGGAAGGCCGGATCGTTGCCCGACTATGGCTATTCCAGCGCGATGAAAGGCGCGGATTTCGTCTGGGACGAAGAAAAGCTTGCGCGCTTCATCGCAAATCCCGATGAGTTGGTGCCGGGCAACAACATGAAGCCGTATAGCGGACTAGCATCCCCCGACGACAGGACAAAAATAATTGCTTTCCTGAAATCGGTCAGGGATGGTCAATAGTGATCGGGTCGATCGACCTGGAACGTGTTCGAGCAAAGGTCTCCGGTATCCCAGCAACACCCGCGTGGTGGCGAGCCATCTGGGATTCCAGCACGAGGGAAGCAGCGCGATCTGAGGGTGGCGACGACACCAACCACGAGTCGTCCCGGCCACCGAGCCGGGACCCAGAACCCCAGGCGTCGCTCGTAAAGCAAGGTCACCACCGCACTGCATATAAATAGACGCTGCGGCGTCTGGGTCCCGGCCTTCGCCGGGACGACTCGTGGAATGGCTGCTCCCGGATCGCATCATCCCGGATGGCGGCCGGTGAAGAACTCGCGGAACGGGTCCATGCTCGGCTGCAATCCCGCATCGAGCAACCCCTTCCTTAGCGCCAGCATCTGCGGATCGTGGATCCGCTGCGTGGGCTGGCGCAGCGGACCGCCATTGTAGCCCTGCAGCCATCCCTGAAATTTCCAAGCCTGTCGGTTGAGAAACGCGCCGCCGTGCAGGACGGGTGCGAGGCCGTTCTTGATCTTGCGCGCCGGATGCAGCTGCCAATAGATCCGCGTCGCCTCGTCATATTCGGCGTTGCGCAAATGATTGAAGACTTTCGGGATCATCGGGCCATAATATTCGTGATCGCTGGTCGCCGAGAGCTGGATCTTCATGATCTGGCCGAGTGGAATGAGCTCACCCTCGATCGGCATCGAGATCACGACCTCCTTGCCGAACAGCCGGTCGCATTCGATTATGCTCTGGATGCTGGGAAAGCCGCCCTCGGCCTTGATCGCGGCGAGATTCGGACAGTCGTCGATCAGGCGGCGGATCAGCGCCGCCGGAATGTCCGACGGATGAATGCGGCCCGAGAAACCCCACAGGAACATCGGAAACAGCATCACCGCGAGGTTGGTCGCGTCACACACTGCCCTGGTGTAGTCATAGATGTCCTGCTCGCTCTCGGGATAGAAATTGGGCGGATAGGACAGCAGCACGAACTCGGCACCGGCCGCTTCGGCGCCCCGGATCGCCTCGATGTTCTGTTCGAGATCGTTCCAGCTGGCGTGATGGGTGACCACGAGCCGCCCTTGCGCTTCGTCGACGATGATGCGCAGGAAGTCCAGATATTCCGGCAGCGTGATCGAAACCTCGGCGACCCCGAGCGTCCCCATGAAACCGTCGGCGATGGCAAGCCGCGTGTCGTGCCGGATCGCCTTGTCGTTGATCCGCTTCAGATCCGCGGTGAAGGACGGAATCGTGCAGTTGACGACGCCGACGAGATTTTCGCGGGCCCATTCGCGGGCCTCGCCGCGCTTGTACCTGGCCATGACCTTGCTCCTTTTAAAATTGGTTGATCCGCGATGCTTCGCACTGTCATTTGAGAACCGGCGCAATGCTGACCGGCAGCGGCGTGCCCCGAGACGCCTGGCGCGCCCGCGCCACGCACATCCCGGCGATCACGAGATCCTGCAGCGCGGCGCCGACCGATTTGTAGAGCCGCAACCCGCCGGCCGGCGCGGCAACGCCGCGCGGCCTGGACAAGACCTCCGACAGCGACACCAGACGGGACTCGAAGGCAATGCCGGCACGGCGGGCCGCCAGCATGTCGCCGCTGTCATGGGCCACCTCCTCGACCATGTCGGCCGCGATCAGCCCGGCGCGCGCCACCACGGAGACGTCGACCTCGCGCTGCTCGGGCAGTGTCGAGCCGATCGAGACCACGACGGCGCCCTCTGCGATCCACTCGCCATGAAGCGTCGGTGTTTGGTCGCGCGAGCGCGCCGCGCAGATGACGAGATCGGCGCCCGCCACCGCGGCCGGCGCGGCAACGCCGCGCGGCCTGGACAAGACCTCCGACAGCGACACCAGACGGGACTCGAAGGCAATGCCG
>JAQGJF010000892.1 GCA_028290765.1 Tardiphaga sp. | reverse complement strand
AGGAATAGTCGTCCCGGCTTTGCGCGACGTATCGAGAAAGATGGTTGCCATGCTGCCATCCGATTGCAGCATGCCGGTTCTGACTATTGGCGGCCCCCTACGTTTGGCGAGTCGATCACCCTTGCTCTAAAGCAACCGGGCGACACCATCTCAGTAGGCAAGAGTTCATTGTCGGCGGCTTCTCTTTAGCGATCAGCCTTAGACGGATTCGAAAAGTGTCGCGCTGATGGCGGCCTGATTGGTCGTGATCGAGTAGAGATTGCACATCATTCAGGCTTCGATTCGAGGATGGCGCGGTTGCCAAGCCAATTGTAGCAGGGTCGCGAATGGACGCCGGCCCGCTTTGGCGCATTTGCGGCAGCGCAGACGGCTGGCGAGGCCGTGCACGAAAGTGGCCGGTGGGTGCTTCATCGGACGAGACACGTCCCGCTTCCGCACCTATGTGAGGGGCCAGAAGCACAGGTCGTATCGTTACGAATGAAGTCCGAGTTGGCGCTGATCTGCCCTCGAGCGGCGTGGCCTATTACGAAGTGCCGCGCGAGCCCGGCGTCACCAAATATCGCTACACCGTCGTTAATGATCGGACGGTCTTGGTCGATCCAGGTACCCAAAGGATCATCATCGAAGTCATCGATTGATATACACGGCCCGCTTCGGTTGGCCGTACTTTTTCGGCCGTATGTGTTCGGCTGTAAGGACAACCTTACCACACAGAGGGAGCCGCCCTTGCGCCCTCGACAGCAGGTAGAGCACCGGCCATAACAAGGCGGCCGCTGGTCCGAAGTCGCTCTGCTGATGCCCTGAAACCGCCGCACGCGCGGCGGGGTGGGGCATGAGCACCAGGGTGATGCACATGTGAAATGCGACGTGCGCGCGGATGGCCTGTCCCGATTTGTCTTTGCGAAGCGACGACCCCTGCGATGGCGAACCGAACGCGACACCGAAGTTTCCGCTGGGTGCAGGGTTGTCGAGGAATTACCGGGACGATGGCGTGATGGGAGCGCGCGCTCCCATCAGCCCTGCCTCTTCCTTATCCTTGTTCCACTGGACATAAAACGTTTGCGCGACATCGACGCCGTCGCAGATCGCCGCAGCTGCATATTTCATGGCATCGGCAGGTCCGTATTTGGGCTCGCCACGCTTCAAAACGCCGCAGCAGAGGAGCGCGCGAACGTGGTGCGTCGTGAATTCGACGAGCCCTTCGATGCCGTCGATCGCGTCGCGGAGGTGCGCACTGGTGATGCTCTTGAAGCGTTCGCTGAATGTCTTCGGCGCGAGACGCGGATAGCCCGCCTTCAAGGCGTCGCTTGCGCGGAGCGAGAGATTCTTGAACAGCGCGGGGTTCCCGGTGTCCGGCAGCGTCGGCCAGATTACGGACTTGTAGATCTCGAACATCGCGTAGCTGCCGTTGTCGTCGGTCAGCTTGCGCTCGAAATCGCGATACTTGCCCTTCGCCACCTTAAAGTAGGGGCCGTTGGGATTCTTGAACTTCGACCTCGGGACCCGGAGCACCCAACCGGAAGGCGTCTTGCATAGTTCGTTGATGTTCAACAGAGAGAGCGTACTGCTGCGGAAGCCGCAATCGGTTTCGATGCGAGCGAGAACGCAGTCGGACAGGTGGATCTTCCAGCGATGAGAGGTGTCGTCGATCCTGCAGAGATTCTCGGCCATGCGCTTGTTCAGAATGTCGAACACGATAAGGGGGTCGTCGAGTTTCATCAGCGCATCCACCGCCCGGCGCCGGTTGACAGACTGGCCGGCGAAGCTGCGATAATTCCCCTGCAGGTCGCCGTATTCCTCATGAGCTTCGGCGCACGCGGCCTTCCAATTCCGCCCGATCTCCGCGATCCGCTCGGTGGTCAGAAAACCCTTGATCGGCAGCAGCCTCGGCAGAAGCAGATCCCGGTTTTGGAACACGTACCCGCTCGGTTTGGCCACCAGATTCCTGCCGGCCTGAAAGAACAGGAGATCTTCCTCCGTCAGATACTCCCTGCCCGTGGCATCCTCCATCTTGGTCTGCTTCGCGGCGATCGCGAATCGCAAGAGTTCGGGAACGAGAAACAGCGCCAGCGACAGCGACTCGTTCGGAATGCCGGGACCGTCCTTGTTGTCTCGGAGCGTGCCCATGACGCTCGTGTAGCGGCGCATCTCGAAGTCCGCTCCGCGTTCGACGCGCTGCGTCAGTTCGTAACCCTGACGCTTCACCTTCGCGGAGGGAAGCGTCGAGCGCCGCTTGAACTCGGCGAGCTCATCGACGAGCGGCGCGCAGAACGGCGTCACGTTGGTTCGAGCGACGCTTACCGAGGCGATGACGGTAGGATCGACGCGGTCGATGAGTGCCGCGGCTACCTGATCGTAGACCTTCTTGAACTGCTTCCGGGGCGCATGGAGCTCCGCGCTGGTCAGGTTGCGCGTGACACGCATCCGCTTGCGCGGGTTGTCGACGATGCCGGCGTAGCGGGTAGCCGACATCCGCCCCTTTCGGCTTCTGAACTTCACCCGAGCCCACAGATGGTTCGGAGGTGTCTGGAGTTCGGCCTCCAAGACCTTGACGATCACTTCGCTCGAAGGCGAGGGACCGCTGCGTCCCGCCATCCAGTTGCACAGGCACTGAGGCGAGATCCCGGCGCGCTTGGCGAGTTCCGTCTGGACGATGCCGGACGCCTTCACCAGGCGACGCAGCTCGCTGCCGAACGAAGTCAGCGCCAGCGGTGCCTGTGCCGGCACCAACGACGACCTGGTCACGATATGCGGGAGGTTGATCTCTTCGATCATCACCATGCCCTCCGTGATCTGCGACGCGAGTACGGTCGAAAGCGCTGTGGAGGTCTCGAAAACTGTGGTAGTCAAGTTACGTCTCCGTTGTAAGACTTACAAATATGACGGAGTTCCTACGCCTATATTGCGGTGGTGTGCAATTTGAACTGCGGATCATAGTTAACGAATCCTTCGCATTCATCAGGCGAAATGTGCGCATGACCGACCAATCCGCAGGCGCGCTCACGGACGCCAAAGCGAAAAAGAGGCCCTGGGCAGAGACGGCGGCGGCAGTACGCGAGCGACTGGAGGCGGCGGGCGAACGCCCGTCTGCCAAGTCACGTCTTCTGAGCGAATTGTCGGTGCTAAGCGGTTATTCGGTGCCGGTCCTGCTGAGACAGCAGGCGCTGATGGCCGGTCTCGATCAGATCGCAGGTGTCGTCGGCGTGGATATCGCGCAGTTCAGAGGTCTGCCGTTCAGCATCCTCGAACTCGCCATGACGCTCTATCGCCGCAATCGAGAAGCGGGCCTTGACGCGATCGGACAGGTTATTGCCGGAAGGGCCGACGTGAAGACCCTGCGCGTCGCTCTGAACTCCGCGAGTGCTGCCGCCGAGCCGGCGTCCGGCCCGGACGTCGCGGCGCGCGAGCGCCATGAAAGGCGGGACAGGGTGTTTGAGTCGTTGAAGACACGAAACCCGGATATTGTCCCGCGGGACAAGGATTGGGGGATGGCGGAAGCCCGGCGTCGCGGTTTCACCCGGGCGCCCATTTGCCGTTTCGATTGGTGGCGTCGAAGGGGGCGGACCGAGACTCCGCCGGATATCTTGGAAGGCTTCGACTTGACATACGCCCCATTTGGGATGACGGCAAAATGGCTCGACGACCGGATTGCCCGGATCCTCGTGAGTTCGTCGTTCTTCGACCTCTACTGGATCGTGTTCGCCGGGACGTCCCCCTTCATCGAACGCTTTGACGAGGCGGTGTCGATACTTGGACGGTTCGACGTCGGCTTCATGACGGTTTTCCCCGACGGGTCCCTCCGCATTGACCGGGAGCCGAGATTGATACGCGGTCGGGATCCCGAACTGATACGGTCGTTCGCTCCGGACCGCGTCGCCAGCTGAACATCGTGAGGACATTCGGCTGCCGTTAGTTAGCGTTGTAGCCGGTGTCGCGAAGGTGGGTCATCGGCCGAGCGTCGCGCCGATCCGCCGCCGCTTCGTATGGTGGTAGCGTCGACGGGGAGCGTTCCAATAAGCCGGTCCCCGCTCGCAAGTCCAGTAAGCCGGTCCCTTAGACCGACCCCGACGGGCAGCGTCACGGCGCGTGGTACGGGCGAGATGGCCGCGCCGACTAAGCCGCTACGAAATGTGGCCGCCGGATCGAGAGGCTGCGCGCGTCGGTCTCGGTGCCATCCGGAGTGCGGACGTCGCCGGCCGCACCACGCGAATCGCATCCGCGCCTGCATGCCGGGATCGGCCGGAGCGATAAAAGCAGGAGCCCATGGGCCAAAACGCGCGAAACGGATCGCGGATCAGAAAACATCACTGATCTCAGCGGGTTGGAGGAAAATCGCCGATAAATATACTTCGGGAAGAAAGGCGGAATCTGTTGGAGGAGGTATATGTAGTGAGTCCATCTATAATACTTAAATACCTTCACGTCGGCCGGCCTTATGCTGCTTTGAATGAAGGACTGGAGGCATATTCGAGGCAGCATGCGGCGCATGGCCAACGACGGATCTCCGGCGGAGACGGCGAGAAATCTCGCCCGGGCAGATGGGCCGGAGAGACGGCCTCGTGGCGTCGACTTCAGACCCCGAGCAAGCGCGAGCCGCGACCCGGTACCGTCGCGTCGCGCGGCATTCCCATCGGGCTTCGGACACCCTTTAGTCCGATTCGACCGGTGAGACCCTGATCACGGTGGCGCGTGCGGTGGCCGCGCAATACGCCAATGTGACGCCGGTCGTGTCTATCCGCTGTTGCGCAGCCAGAAACAGCTCGATCGCTGCTCCACGAGATTGAGGAAGCTTCGGGAATGTGCTGCGTCGCCGTGCTGTGCCATCGCAGGCTTCTGCGCCGGCCGCGGCTTCCAGGCCGGCCGGGACACCGTTGCAGCCGAGCTAGTTCGGCCTTCGATCCGTGCAATCAAGCATCGCCTGACGGTCGAAGCGAGATCATCCTCTAGGGGCTTGGCCCGGAACTCCGACCCATCGGCATCATCCGAGATCATTAGGGGGCCTGGAACAAGCGCCGATTGAAGTCTACTTCTCGATCGTGGTCCCCGTAGAATAGTTAGGCCGACTGATGATCTCCAGGGTCGTCGCATTTCTTCGGTTGGTCGGATAACAAAAACATTACACCCTCATCGACGGCGCGAAGTCCCGAGCCGTTTGTCGTCAGAAGCCGCGCCAGAACCTCGTTCGCGTGGCGGCGTTCGAAGGAGAGCGAGTTGAGCAGCCAAGGATCTTCGACGTCTGAGAGTTCGGTCAACGCAGCATATATGTCCACGTCGTCGAGGAATAATCGTGCCTTTCCGGCGTCGAACAACGAGCTTAAAGAGGTGCGCATTGCTTCGTCCCAATTGCCTTCTCGCGCGGCTTCCAACGCGGCATCGACGATCGCGTATGCGCAGAGGAGTGCCGATGACGCAGCCCCCTGCGACGGAAGCGCGCTCTCAATTTCGAAGTGGCCGTAGACACCGTACCCCTGGTCGCAAAGGACACGTTCCCGCGCGTTCCGGTCTTCGATCGCGAAAGCCCGTCCCGCCCTCGCGGCCCGAGTAGCCGGCCAAGAGCCGGGCCCCGGGAGCACTTGGACGTTAGTCACTCTGCTCCAATCGCCGGTGCCAACAATCAATTCGATACCCTCTCGCCGATCGACGGCATAGATGATTGGATCGCCAGCATTCAGAAGCACTTCATCGCCGCAATATATAATTCGTTCGGTGCCAAGCTCGGCGGCGATTTCACGGTCCGCCAGAGTTGAAAACTCGCGCTTTTGTATCCTATTCGGGTCAATTGAAGGATCCTTGACTGGAAGTTGCTGCATCCGTAGTCCGATCGATGGATCGAGGGCGACGAGCGCGTGAGAAGAGGCACCCTCCGCGCTGCGTATAAATTCGGAGCGAGTGATGATCCGCCCCTCCCATAATGCAGGCCACCACAGGCGGCCGTTGAAATATCTGATGCTGTACGTATTGTCGTGAACGGTATCCAACGGGCTGAAGGTTCGGACACGATGAACGGTGGGAGCATCTTGCGGCGCGATCTCCTTGATTCCGATGTCTTTGCTTTTCAGGAACGTTGCAGGCCGGAGGCTCCGGCAGCGGAAGGGTTTGACGTATTCTCGGTAGGGAATCTGTATGCGAAGAGGGACAATGGTCATGCTTTCCTCAGTTGGTCGATCCAATGGGCGGCCGGCGCTGGTTTGTGGGATCTGCTCTGATAGTTTCTGTGTCGGCACTCGCGTTCCGCTTGGTGCAGGAAGGGAGCATCGTCTCGTTCGCAATTCTTCCGCGGTCCTACAGGGGAACAGCCAGTTCTTGGTTAACTACCGTTAAGACGGTCGATCGCGCGGTTCATCGGCCGCCACCATTGCCGCGCAATCGTTAAAGGATCGGTTCACGGCAAGAGCGCCACTCTACGCCGGCACCTCGACTTCGGACCATCGGGCAAGCCGCGAAGAGAACTTTGGGGAGAATCCCTGAGGGCCAACCGGCATCAAGCGAGGGGCCGTCGGACAGGTGCCGAAGACACAATGCAGGTCGGACTTTACGGACTGCGGCCTCGCCAACGACACGAGGTTTCAATGCAGATCGAAGTCTTCGTCGCTAAATCCGGAGGATTCCTGTTATGGTGCGCCGATAGTGCGCGTTGCTCCAGTGCGTCCAGCGGAGGTCGCGCTAGTCTCGGCGGGCGGGAAAGTGCCGGGGCCCACCGCCGTGTCTCAGCCGTAGAGCTTTCCTCTGCTCAAGCGGACTTCGCCTCGGATCGCGAGGCGAAAAGGTCGGTGAGCGACACTTTAAGCGCCTCGGCCAACCGTTCCGCGAAGAGCACCGACGGGTTGCCGCGGGCGTTTTCGATTTTGCTGATCTCAGTCTGGTCGACCGCGACCGACGCCGCCAACGTCGCTTGGGACAGGCCGAGCGCCTTGCGCCGGTCGCGGACGTTCTCCCCAAGCATCTCGAGCGCCGTTGAGGTGCGGACCGGAAACCTGGCCGAAAAGGGCTTCGGCTGCTTCTTCCTCTTCTTCGCCACAGAAACGGACCATCCTTTTCGATTCGCAAGGCAAACATACCCCTCGACGCGTTCCGACGTCGAGCGCTGGTCGACGAACCGGCTCTGGGCGTCCCGCTGCGGCGACGTCTCTTCGCGACCAAGGTATCCGAACGCGAGGCCTCCGGGCGAAAGTGATCTTAGCGCAACCGCCGGCATCGGCGACCGCAAGACGCTCTACAAGGCCAACGGCATTGCCTTCTATAGGTCATGGGCGACGATGCAAACCGCGTGTTCGCGAGTCTACCGTCGAAACCGCCGACGTTTTTGAGGATCCGCGGGGGTCTCCGGTGGTCCCGACCGATCTCATTCTGATATTTTCCAAGCGACTTTCCACTATTCGATTTTTGGAAATCGGAGGTATCTATAAACCTTTCCCTTCGGTTGCATCACGGATAAATTCACGCAATCGGAAGCGAACCCTCCTCGCCACTCACGGCGGCGGCACCTGCAGGCGCATTAGGTTCAACCACGAAGCGATGGGCGGCGTTGCGCAATTCGAGCTTAAGGGAAGGGGCTTTTCCGGATACCAAAGGCTCCGCCGCAACGCCAGATTCGGGCAGCCACACCCCGGCGCAGTAGGGCAAGACCCGGGGCAGCATGGGCCCGATGGTGGACGGGTCGCCCCCAGGCTCTCGAATTTAGCGAGCCTGATGAAGGCAAAAGAAGTCGGCGGGGGAAAACTGGCAAGCTGTGGCCAATTTCTCAAGGAAGCGCGCCTTCTGATCGTTCGAAGCAGGCGAGAGGCTGGTATTTCTGTCCGCTTAGCGGACGGCGTATCGAACGGTCCCGTACGCTAGGGGTTCTTCGAGGCCTCTGCCCGCGCCTTGCTTTGGGCGATGACATTGATGCTCAGGATGTTTGGGGAACCGACCACGACTTCTCGTTCGTCCCTCCTATCGAAGTAGGCGTGAATGCCTCCTTTTTTCACCGAAGCCGTAACCAGGCGCGGTGCGCCTTTCCGGCGGTTAGCGAACCATATCGCTTTCTCTCGGCTGAGCGTCCACGACAGGCCATCGAGTCCTTCGTCGTCGGCGCCCACGCCTCGATAGAGGACAAGTTGGTGCGGAAGCTTCTTGAAGGCTTCTTGTTCTTCGACCTCCATCGCACAACATTTGCTATCGCGGCGGGCTTGCCAAAGTTCGGCCCAAGCAGCGCGATTCTCGAAGATGTTTTCGCTATCGATCCAAAGGCGCGCGAGCAGCTGCCAATATAGGCTATCCTCCAGCTCGCTCTGGATTTCGTCGAAAGATGCGAGACGATGCGGTCGCTCATGCAGGAACAAGAGTTTCTCCCAGTCCCGCGAGCGCCTTGCCCTGTAGGTCGCGTCCGCCTTCTCTTGGAAAAAGCTGTTGCATCTAGCGACGCCGGACTTCCCGCCAAGCGACATGTAGAGAAGCGGATGCTTTATCATCCCGTCTTCGACGTAGTCCCACAGTTCTTCGTCGAGCTCTTCGTCACAGACCTCGGTGCAGGTACCGCTATCTTCGGTCATCAAATACGCGCCATCGTCCTATATGCCGGCTTTCGTCTAACATCCTGGAATTAAAATTTGCGCTGCCTGAAGCCGTCAATTTTAGGCGGGGACATAAAGACTGTCATATTAACCAACAAACTCCAATGATTTCAGTGCGGCTGGAATCAAACTGTCACGTGGGACCCAAAAGACGGTGACGGAGGCCCTCCTGGGACACATAAGACGGTAATGGAAAATGAGCGACACCGCCTTCGCCTATCTCAGGTTGCAGGGTTGAAAGCAGCCTGAGCCGCCTGATCCAAGAGACCCATGTGAAACCTTCGGCGGCTACCGTCCGGACCAAAACCAACCGGAGCACGCCGTCATGCCTTCCAACCGTCGAACCGAATTCGCCACCTTCGTCCTCGACCTCCTCGACTTCCCTGGCCGCAAACGCCGCCGATCCCGGCGCGTGACAGCCACTCATACGACTATGAGCCGATCGCCGGCACGTACTGGATGCACTCGCATCAGGGCATGCAGGAACAGAGCCTGATGACCGCGCCGCTGATCGTGCGCAGCGCTGAGGATATGCGCGCCGACCGGCAGGAGGTGGTGCTGATGCTACACGATTTCAGTTTCCGCACGCCGGATGAGTTGCTTGCCGGACTGACCAAATCCAGTGAGAGCGCGATGCCGAAGACTGGCATGGCCAACGCCATGAACATGGCCTCGGGGGGCACGGGCACCATGAACATGGGCTCCGGCATGGCGATGGATCTGAACGACATCGACTATGACGCATTCCTCGCCAACGATCGCACGCTCGCCGATCCCGAGGTCGTCCGCACTGAACCGGGCGGGCGGGCGTCCGCGACGCAGTTCTGGATCGACCTTGGTGCGCTGACCGGCACCGTCGTCGCCGTCGACGGCCATTCTGTTCGACCGGTGCGCGTCAACCGTCTCCCGCTCGCCATCGCGCAGCGCCTCCACGTGCTGATTGATCTTCCCGGCAATGGTGCCTATCCAATCTTCGCGCAGGTCGAGGGCAAGCGGGCTCGCACGGGGATCGTTCTCGCAGCGTCCGGCGCGCCTGTTTCTCGCCAGGCTCCCGGAGGCCGCGGAAGATGCGCCCCCGGTCGATCTCTCGCTTGAAGGTCGCCTCGAAGCGGTTACTCCCCTAGCGCCGCGCACGCCCGACGTGACGCACCGCGTGATCCTCGCCGGTGCCATGGCGCCGTATGCCTGGTCGCTGAATGGCGAACATTGGCCCAACGTGACCCCGCTGAATGATCGCCCACGGTCAGCACGTGGCGATCGAAATGGTGAATCACACGATGATGGCGCATCCGATGCACCTCCACGCCACGCCTTCCAGGCGGTGGCCCTAAACGGTGCGCCACTCGCTGGTGCCGTGCGCGATCCCGTGCTGGTGCCACCGATGGGCAGCGTCACCGTCGCCTTCGACGCCGACAATCCCGGCCGCTGGGCTCTTCACTGCCACAATCTCTACCACATGATGA
>JAQGJF010000891.1 GCA_028290765.1 Tardiphaga sp. | reverse complement strand
CCCTCCATCCTTGGCCTTCAGCACGCTTCGCCGTCACTCACCCGAGGTGGGAGCCGTATGCGGGAAAGCCGCACGTACGGTTCTGTGCGGGGGGCGCTCAGTAATGAGCGTCCCTACCGCGACCGCTCGCAATGACGGGGCTGGTGACGCCGATCGAGCTTAAAGCCATCATGCCCTACCGCGGCCCGAACGCGGCCAACGTCCCCAGATATGCTTTCGCCCTCGGTGTGGCATAGGCGCCGATCTTGGAGGTCTTGAGACCGAGCGCGCCGAACGCTTCCGCGAGTTTGACCGCGCTGGCGACGCCGTCGATCACGGGCAGGCCGTGCTTTTGGCTCAGGCGTGCGGCGAGGTCGGCCATGCCGGCGCAGCCGAGCACGATCGCCTCGGCCTTGTCCTCCTGCTTGCCGAGCTCGATCTCGGCGCTGATCAGCGCCGAGGCGTTTGAGGTGGGATCGTCGAGCGACAGCACCGGCACTTCGCAGGCCCGCACTTTGGCGCAGCGCGAGGCGAGGCCGTATTTCAGCAGATTGTTTTCGATGGCGCCGATCGAACGCGACAGCGTCGTGACCACCGAGAAGCGATGGCTTAGCATCGAGGCCAGATGAAACGCCGCCTCGCCGATGCCGATCACCGGCGCCGCGGCGAGGCTGCGTGCCGCCTCGAGCCCGGTATCGTCGAAACAGGCGACGATGTGCGCGTCGACCCGAAGCGCCTCGCCTTTGGCGATCTCCGCCAAGAGTCCCGGCACCGAAAACGCCTCGTCATAATAGCCTTCGATCGAAACCGGGCCATCCGGCGGATTGACCGCGATGATTTCGGTTCCCGCGGCCGCCGCGGCGCGCGCGGCCCGGCCGATCGTCTCGGTCATGGCCGCAGTGGTGTTGGGATTGACGACGAGAATGCGCACGATCTTACACCTTGTAGCCCGGGTGGAGCGCAGCGTAACCCGGGATCCCACACGTGTAGAACCGCTTGCCCCGGATTGCGCTTCGCTCCATCCGGGCTACGGGGTGTCGATACAGCCCTTACACCATTCCCTTGCCGGCGTCCGATCCGTGGCGCCGCTGCCGGGCCTGCAGAATGAGGATCACGACCAGCGCCGAGAAGATCACCAGGAACGACACCGCGCTGGTCAGCGTGCCCAGCGCATAAATGTCCGGCTTGGTGACGGTGGTGGTCAGGCCCTGCAATTCGAGCGGCAGGGTGTTGACCGAACCGATCGACTGGCTCGAGCGCGCCAGCTCGTCCCACGACAGCGTAAACCCGAACAGGCCGATGCCGACCACGGAGGGCAGGATGATCGGCAGCACGACGTGGCGGAACGTCTGCCACGGCGTCGCGCCGAGATCTCGCGCGGCTTCCTCGAGCCGGCTGTCGAACCGGTTGAAGATCGCGAACATGATCAGGAGGCCGAACGGCAACGTCCAGGTCAGATGGGCGCCGAGGCCCGAGGTGAACAGGCCCATCGCCGTGGTCCAGCCTTCGACGCCGTGGTGAATGATGGAATCGTCGAGCAGGCGGAATTCGAGCGCGATGCCGAGCGAGGTGATGATCGACGGCATGATCAGGCTGGCGATCGCGGTATAAAACAGGATCGTGGCGCCGCGAAACGATTTGCGGAACGCCATGCCGGCCGACACCGACAGCACGATGGTCAGCACCATGACGACGAGGCCGAGTTTCAGCGAGCGGTTGAAGGCGGCGCCGATGTCGACGATGCCGGCGCCGGAAAATACCTTGCCGAACCAGGTTAGCGAGACGCCGTTCATCGGGAACGTCAGCCCGCCATCGGGGCCCTGGAACGACAGGATGTAGATCGCGATCATCGGACCATAGAGAAACAGCACATAGGCGATGAAGAACGCGCCGAGCACATAGAAGGAACGCGGCCGGCCCTCGGTCATCTCAAAGCTCCTTGCGGATATCGACGATCCGCGTCAGCGAGGAAATGATCAGGATGGTGATGCCGAGCAGGATCACCGCATTGGCCGCGGCGGCCGGGAATTGCAGCGCGTTGAGGCGAGCCTCGATGATCTTGCCGGCGGAGGCCACCTGCTGGCCGCCCATCACGCCGATGGTGACGAAGTCGCCCATCACGATGGTGACGACGAAGATCGAGCCGATGACGATGCCGGGCTTGGCCAGCGGGATGATGACGTTGACCAGGGTCTGCCAGCCGGTGGCGCCGGCGTCATAGGCGGCTTCGATCAGCCGCTTGTCGATGCGGATCATCGAGTTGAAGATCGGGACCACCATGAAGAACGTAAAAAGATGCACCAGCGCCAGCACCACAGAAAATTCCGAAAACAACAGCCATTCCAGCGGCTGGTTGATCAATCCAACGCCCTGCAGGCCTTTGTTGACCAGGCCGTTGCGGCCGAGCAGAGGGATCCAGGCGATCATGCGAATGACGTTCGAGGTCCAGAACGGAATGGTGCAGAGCAGGGACAGCACAATCTGCCAGGTCTTGGAACGGACGTGGAAAGCGAGGAAATACGCCACGGTAAAGCCGATCAGCAGCGTCAGCAGCCAGGTCAGCAGGCACAGTT
>JAQGJF010000598.1 GCA_028290765.1 Tardiphaga sp. | reverse complement strand
TGGTGACGCAGGGCGCCGATCCATCCAGCGTCACCGAGATCGAAGGCACGTCGCTGGCGCGCGGAATGCAATAGTCCTGGTAGCTCGCGGTCAACAACTGGCCCTCGGCGTCGTAGAACACGCCCTCGTACAGCGCCTGGCCGATGCCCTGCACCACGCCGCCATGGACCTGGCCGGTGACCAGCATCGGATTGACCGCGACGCCGACGTCGTCGACGGTGGTGTAACGCACCACATTCGTCACGCCGGTCTGCGGATCGATTTCGACCTCGCAGATATGGGTGCCGTTGGGCCAGCTCGGCCCGTCGACCTCGCCGGTCGAGTCGACGCTCAGACGCAGGTCCTTTTCCTTTTTCGCGATCTCGAACAACCCGATCCGCCGGTCGGTGCCGACCACCGTGAGAAAACCGTCGCTGTATTCGATGTCCTCGGCGGAGGCCTCGAGAATGTTCGACGCTTTTTCGCGCGCCTTGGCGATCAAATCGTTGGCCGACACCGCCACGGCCGTCCCGCCGACGAACAGCGAGCGCGAACCGACGCTCCCGAAACCCTGCGCCAGATCGGTATCGCCCTGCACCACGTCGATGGTGTCGATGGCAACGCCGAGCGAGGCGGCCACCATCTGCGAATAGGTGGTCTGCAATCCCTGCCCCATCGCCTGCGTCCCGGAATGCAGGATGACCCGGCCTTCCGCGGTGGCGTGGAGGCTGACTGTCTCCTTGTGCGCCGTGCCGCCGGTCCATTCGATGTAGCTGGTCAGCCCGCGGCCATAGAGCAGGCCTTTTTTCAGGGCGGCCTTCTTGCGCGCGGCAAAGCCGTCCCAGTCCGACAATTCGGAGGCGCGGTCGAGCATGTGTTCGAACGCGCCCGAGTCGTAGACCTGGCCGACCGCATTCTTGTACGGCATCTGGCTCGGCTTGACGTAGTTGACCTTGCGGATGGCGCGCGGGTCCATACCGATCTGGCGGGCCGCGGCATCCATCAGCCGTTCGACGATGAACACGGCTTCCGGCCGCCCGGCGCCGCGATAGGCGCCGACCGGGGCGGTGTGGGTCATCACCGCCTTGAGGTCATAATGCACCAGCGGGATATCGTAGACTCCGGTCTGGACGAACGGGCCGAGAATCAGCGGAATGATGGCGCCGGTTCCGGTGAGGTAAGCGCCGGTGCCGCCGAGCGAGCGGACCCGATAGGCCTGCACGCGCCCCTTGGCATCGAGCGCCAGTTCACCGGTCGAGGTGAGATCGCGGCCATGGGTGCCGCCGACGAAATCGTCGGTGCGGTCGCCGCGCCAGCGCACCTTGCGGCCGAGCTTCACCGCCGCATAGGCGACGATGCCGTCTTCGGGATACAGGCTGGTCTTCTGGCCGAAACCGCCGCCGATATCGCCGACCAGCACATGGATGCTTTCCTTCGGCCGCTTCAGCACGGCATCGGCCAGGATGTCGCGCGTCGATGTCGGCGTCTGCGACTGCACATGCAGCGTCAACCGGCCGGACTTCTTGTCGACTTCCGCAATGGTCGAGCGCGGCTCCATGGCGGAAGGGATCAGCCGCTGGCTGACGAGGTCGAGCGAGACCACATGCTTGGCGCTGGCGAAGGCGGCTTCGACCGCAGCGGCGTCGCCATAGCTCATGGCGGCGGCGATGTTGTCCGGCGCCTGCGGCCACACCGAAGGCGCGCCCGGCGCCACCGCGGCCAGCGGATCGACCACCGCCGGCAGCACCTCGTATTCCACCACGATGGCTTCCGCGGCGGTCTGCGCCGCCACCCGCGAGGCCGCCACGACGGCCGCGACGCCCTCACCGGCAAAGCGCACCACCTCATGGGCCAGCAGCCGGCGCGGCGGCACCGTCATCGCCGAGCCATCGGGTCGCTTGAAAATCGGCAGCGTCGGCAGGGTGCCGACATCGTCGGCAACCAGATCGGCGCCGGTATAGACCGCCTCGACACCCGGCATCGACTTGGCGGCCGCCGTATCGATCGACTTGATCTTCGCATGGGCATGCGGCGAGCGCAGCACATAGAGCCACAACGCGCCGTCCGCCGGCTTGTCGTCGATGAAATGCCCCTGCCCTGTCAGCAGCCGCTGGTCCTCGAGACGCTTGACGGGCAGACCCGCGCCGAAACGCATATTGCCGGGCAGAATGTTCATCGAATGGTCCTTCAACAGTAGGGATTGGTCGTTACGGCGGAAGACAAGCAACAGATGGGCCAAATACAGATGGTCCAATTAGACGGCGAAAACAATGGATCAGCCGATCTCGCGCAAGACGGCCTCGATCACCTTGCGTTCATCCGCCGTCAACGCCGCCTGGGGCGGAATCGGATCGCCGACCTCATAGCCCTGGATGGCGAGACCGGCCTTGATGCAGGCGGCCAGATTGTAGCGGGCGAACGCCTCGTTCACCCGCCATAGCCGGCGCTGCAGCACCATCGCCTCGTCCCAGCGCGCCGCCTTGCCAAGTTCGTACAGCGCCACACTCTGGCGCGGCACGATGCAGGCCGGACCGGCCATCCAGCCGACGCCGCCGATCAGCATGACGGCAGCCGGAATATGTGCGGAGGCCGAAAACACCTGGAGGCTGTCGCCGCAACGGTTCATGATCGACAGCAGCCGGCCGGTATTGGTCGAGGCGTCCTTGATGTAGCCAATCCGCGGATGCTGGGCGAGCCTCCCGATGACATCGAGCGTCAGGTCGGAACGCTGGAATTGCGGATTGGTGTAGATCACCACGGGAATGTCGACCGCGTCGGCAATGGCGCGAAAATAGCTTTCGACCTGCGCATCGCTGAGCGGGAAGTAAGCTTCGAGGATTGCCAGGATGCCGTCGGCGCCGAGCTTCTGATAAGCCTTGGCCTGCGCCACCGCGTCAGCCGTCGACGTCGAGGCGACGCCGGCCACCACTGGCACCCGCCGCTGCGCGGCCTCGATCGTCGCCTGCACCACGGTGGCGCGCTGGTCGCGGTTGAGGTAGGCGAACTCGCCAGTCGAGCCGAGCGGCGTCAGACCGTGGACGCCGGATTTGATCAGGTCGTCGCAGAGGCGGCCGAGGACGTCGGTGCGGATGGCGCCGTCGGGGCTGACGGGGGAAACGAGGTAGGGAAATACGCCATGAAAGTCGGTCATGGGGGGAGGATCAAGCCTGATGATCGGGGTTTGTCAACGGCTTGACGAGAAGGCTAGACCGGCAAAATAGCGGCAT
>JAQGJF010000571.1 GCA_028290765.1 Tardiphaga sp. | reverse complement strand
CCATGTTGTCGATGCGGTAATCGCCATGGACCACCGACACCCGCTCCTGCTGCGGCACGGAGCGCGGCAGCCATTCGATCAGCCGGTCCATCACCGGAATGGTCTGGGTTTCCGAGGCGCGATATTGCTTGGTACAGCGATCGACCTGGCGCGCGAAATAATTCCCGGGCTTGCCGAAATCGCCGAGCCCGATTTTTTCCGGCTCATAGGAATGAAGTTTGGCGAGCGTCTCGATCTTGTCGGTGAAGACGGCGCGGCGCTCCTGCTTCGGCAGTTGCGGCAGCGCCGGATCCCAGAAGATCCGGCCCTCTTCCATCGACATGATGTAGAACGCCGCGCCGATCACGCTGTCGTCGGTGCACAGCGCATAGGCCTTCGCCACCGGAAAGCCCTGCCTGCCGAGCGCCGCGATCACCTTGAATTCGCGATCGACCGCATGGGCCGACGGCAGCAATTTGCCGAACGGCTTGCGGCGCATCACATA
This sequence comes from Tardiphaga sp., assembly GCA_028290765.1. Next base: position 9,227 of record JAQGJF010000571.1, on the reverse strand, counting down.
GGAGCGACCCGGCGTATCGAGCCGGTAGGTCGGATTGGACTGGCCACCCTTGAACTGCAGGACGGTCAGCGGCCCCGCAAAACCCTCGACGTTTTCCTGCATCCAGGCGGCCAGGCGCAGCTCATCGATCCGATGACGCTCCTCGACCGGCTTGGTGCCTGAAAAATCGTCGTCTCGCCGTACGCCTTCGACCACTGTGACGCTCCCCCGATTTCTAAACCGGTTTCTGGGAGCGCCGCTGTGGCCCTCCCTTAGTGCTTGACCGGGGAGTTTGCATACTTCCGAAGTTCAAGTCTAGCAATGGCCCGGTTGTGGACCTCGTCCGGACCGTCCGCCAGCCGCATGGTACGCATCGAGGCATAGTCCCGGGCCAGCCCGGCATCGTCGGAGACGCCGGCGGCGCCGAACGCCTGGATCGCGTGATCGATGATCTTCAGCGCCATGTTCGGCGCCGCCACCTTGATCATGGCGATCTCGAGCTGCGCGGTCTTGTTGCCGACCTTGTCCATCATGTCGGCGGCCTTGAGGCATAGCAGCCGGTTCATCTCGATGTCGGTGCGGGCCTCGGCGATGCGCTGCTCCCAGATCGAATATTCGATGATTTTCTTGCCGAAGGCGGTGCGCGACGACAGCCGCTTGACCATCTTCTCCAGCGCCTCTTCGGCCTTGCCGATGGTGAGCATGCAGTGATGGATACGGCCGGGACCGAGACGGCCCTGGGCGATCTCGAAACCCCTGCCCTCGCCGAGCAGCATGTTGCCGACCGGGACCCGGACGTTGTCCAAGAGCACCTGGGCATGGCCATGCGGCGCGTCGTCGAAGCCGAACACCGGCAGCATCTTCTCCACCGTGACGCCCTTGGTATCGCGCGGCACCAGGATCTGCGACTGCTGCTGATGCTTCGGCGCGGACGGATCGGTCTTGCCCATCACAATCATGATGGCGCAGCGCGGATCACCGACGCCGGACGACCACCATTTGCGGCCGTTGATCACATAATGATCGCCGTCGCGCTTGATCGAGGTCTCGATGTTGGTGGCGTCCGAGGATGCCACCGCCGGCTCGGTCATCAGGAAGGCGGAGCGGATTTCGCCGTCCATCAGCGGACGCAGCCACTTCTTCTTCTGCTCCTTGGAGCCGTACCGCATGAAGACTTCCATGTTGCCGGTATCGGGCGCCGAGCAATTGAACACCTCGGAGGCCCAGCCGATGTGGCCCATCACCTCGGCGAGCGGCGCGTATTCCAGGTTACTCAATCCCGCGCCACGGAATTCATCGTCCTCATGCGCCGACGGCGGCATGAACATGTTCCACAGCCCCTCGGCATGGGCCTTCTTCTTCAACTCCTCGACGACCGGGATCACCTTCCAGCGCTCGCCCTCGGCGTCCTGCTGCTTGTAGACCGGCACCGCGGGGCGGACATGCTTGTGCATGAAGGACTCCACGCGATTGAGCCATTCGCGCTGGCGATCAGACATGTTGAAGTCCATTGGGCGTTCCTCACCTGGTTTGGAAAATTGTTGGCGGCACTGTCTCCCCGCCGTCCCTCATCCGCAAGAGTATTTAAAGACTATTTATCGCGCCTGTCAGCGCGGCGATGAGCGGCCGGCGTGGTGTTCGCAGGAGCGGCAATGCGTCAAGCGCATTGACATTCCAACCTTCAAACCATAGTTTCATACAACTGTTTGAAATGCAACGGCCCAAATTGACCCCTGCACAGGCCCCATGAAATGGCGTCGGATCACACCCGGACCGCGATCCTCAACGCCGCCGAACGGCTTTACGCCGACCGCGGCTTCGCCGATGTCACGCTGCGCGATATCGTCGCCGCGGCGGAGGTCAATCTGGCGGCGGTGAATTATCATTTCGGCTCCAAGGATGAATTGATCGCCGAGCTGTATGTCACGCGCAGCCTCGCCACCAACCGCGAGCGCCTCAACGAGCTGAAGGCGGCCGAACTGGCTGGCGGCGGCCGCGCCGGCATCGATGCGGTAGTGCGCGCTTTGGTCGGGCCGCCGCTGCGCGGCTGCCTCGGTCCCAACCGCCAGCGCTCGGATGCCGCGCGCTTCATGATCCGCGCCTCGATCGAATCGGTGCCGGCGATCCGCAAGATCCGCAACCGGGAGATCGATCATCTGCGGCGCTTCGCGGCGGCGATGCGCCGCTCCCTGCCCGACCACGGCGACGTCGATATCTACTGGGGCCTGCATTTCGCTCTGGCGATGGCGCACCAGACCATTCGCGACGGCGAACGGTTGACCAAACTCTCCGAAGGATCATGCGATCTCGATGATGTCGCGGGAATTATCGAGCGGATCGTGGCGGTTTCGGTTGTTGCGCTGACGCAGCGACCGGCGAAGGCCGGACTCAGCGCCACCGAGCAGCGTGGCCGCTGACGCTGAAATCATCAGGTCAGAAATTGACAGTCGTACCGGTCGACGAGCGCGGCCGGGCCTGACGACCCCGGAATCCACCGCCCGAAAACTGAAAATCCGACGTTCAAAGCTTGCAGACAATCGTGTCTGCGAACCGGGACGTATGGATGGCGGAAATTCGTCAGCAGATCTTCGCAAGCGCGCTCACTCATCACCAGGCAGGCAGGCCGATGGAGGCCGAAGCGGCCTGCCGTATCCTTCTCGCCCACTGGCCAAATGACGTCGACGCGCTCAATCTGCAGGCGGTGATCGCCTGCATGGCCGGCCGGTATGCCAGCGCAACCGTGCTGCTTGAACAGGTGCTGATGCGGCATCCAGACAATTTGCAGGCGCTCTCGACGCTTGGAGATGCGCTGCACGCGCTGGGAGACAGTCAGGGCACCATCGCAACCTTCGAACGTGCCGTCAAACTTGCGCCGCGCGATGCGGGACTTCGCTCGCGGCTGGGGACTGCTCTGCTCGACGCCGGACGCCTGGCGGAGGCCGAGACGGCCTATCGCCAGTCAATCGCCTTGGCCGGTCAGGTCGCGCAATCGCATTTCAACCGCGCCGTCGCCCTCTGTCGCCTCGATCGAATGACCGAGGCTGTCGCCGCCTACCGGAGCGCCATCGCCCTCGATCCGCACCATGTCGCCGCGCATCTCAATCTCGGCAATGTTCTGATGGACCAAAACCAGATCGACGATGCGATTGCCCTCTACCGAACCGCCATTGCGCTCCGTCCCGACGCTCCGGAGGGACACGCCAATCTCGGTCTTGCGTTGTTTCGTCAAAATCAACACGACGACGCTGCCGCCTGCCAGATGCAGGCCATCGCCTGCGACCCGGATTATGCCGCCGCCCATGCGTCTCTTGGCGCGGTGCTTCGCGAACAAGGCAAGCCGCTTGAAGCGATCCACGCGTGCGAGCGAGCCATTGTCCTCAAGCCGGATATCGCCGAAGCCCATATCACGCTTGGCGCCGCGAGGCTCGATCTGGAGCAGCCGGAGCAGGCCATCACTGCTTACGACAAGGCCCTTGAACTCACTCCTGGCGACGCCAGAATACATTCTAATCTTGGGGTTGCCCTGATCCGTCTCGACCGGCTCGACGCCGCCGCCCAGGCGTTCCGCACGGCGATCGCGCTCGATCCGCTGCACGCACCGGCTCACACCAATCTCGGTGTGGCGCTGCAGGGGCAGGACCGGCTGCAGGAAGCCATCACGGCCCACCGACTGGCCATCGCGCTCGACCCCGGCCTTGCCAAAGCCTATTCAAACTTGGCCGAGGGCCTCAAGGACGAAGGGCGGCTCGACGAGGCCTTGCAGGTCAGCTGTCAGGCGGTTTCGCTGGCATCCTGCGATCACATTCAGCGTTTCAACCACGCTTTGGCGCTGCTGATGGAAGGCAATTACGAAGTCGGCTGGCAAGCCTACGAAGTGCGGCGGAAGAAGGGTGTTCTCGCCCTCCGCGAGCGCAGCTTCGCGGCTCCCGAATGGCGAGGCGAAAAGCTGAAGGGGCGCACCCTCCTGCTCCACGCCGAACAGGGCTTGGGCGATACGCTGCAGTTTGTCCGGTTCGTCCACGATCTTGTCGATTCCGGCGCATCCATCGTGATCGAGAGTCAGCGACCACTGGCCGGGCTGTTGCAATCACTCGGCTCCGTCCGCGTGGTGACACAGGGCGATCCGCTCCCCGCGTTCGACGTTCATCTGCCCCTGATGAGCCTGCCTCATGTCCTGGGAACACGGCTCGACACCATCCCGGCGACGGTTCCCTATCTCGCAGCCGATCCTGAAAAGGTCGCCCGCTGGGAGGCCCGCATCGGTCGAACCACCGATCTTGCCGTTGGCGTCGTGTGGTCCGGCAATGCCAGCCACAAATTCGACCGGCGACGCTCGATTGCAGCGGCTACCGTCTTGCCGAGCCTTGTCATGCCGGGCGTGCGGCTGTTCAGCCTGCAGAAGGATGCCAGACCGGAAGACGCCGCCGCCCTCAAAACCATGGCCGCTGATGTGATCGACCTCGCGCCGGCGCTGGACGATTTCACCGATACCGCGGCGGCGCTCCAGGCACTCGATTTGGTGATTGCCGTCGACACCTCGACGGCCCATCTCGCCGGCGCGCTCGGCCGACCGGTCTGGCTGATGTTGCCGTTTGCGCTCGACTGGCGCTGGCTGAGGGATCGCGAGGACAGTCCGTGGTATCCGACCATGCGCCTGTTCCGACAATCCACTCCCCGGGTCTGGACCGATGTCCTCAGCCGCATCCGTTCCGAACTGTCGAGGCTCGCGCGGAACGGACGGGATTGTCCGCCGCGGGTGTCAGCAAGAATGGGTTTGCGAGAAGGATAAGCACGTCCTGCGACGCAGCCGGATCATCCCGCAAAAAACGTCGCTGAGTCCGCGTCTTCGACTTTCATGTTCAATGCAGATAGCTCGCCAGATTGAGGCTTTGCACCTTCGAAATGGCTGCATAGGACGCCGTCAATTGCGCCTGATAGGTCGATAGCTGCGCCGTGACGGCGGCAACATCGACGCTTGTCAGGCTGCTGCCGAGGGTGTCGGCGAATGATTGATATTCAGTCTGAAACGCACTCGCCCGCTCGATCGATGACGACGCGTTCGAAATCCGGCTTTGCACCACGCCGACCGCATCGACCGCGCTGGTGGCCAGGTCCAGGGCCTCATTCAGCGCATCAGTCGACAGCGGTGACGTATTTGCCGCCAGGTTCATCGCCCGCAGCGCCTGTTCGAAGGCAGTGTCGTTAGCCAACACCCCGTAACTGACAGTCTGGCTGTCGGAAACGCGGACCGACGCGACTTCCTGATCGCCCTGATAGTAGCTGGTATCGACGGTCGAAGGCGAGGTCGCCGCGGCATAGGTTGTGCTGGCGATGTCGACGGGCGCCTCGGTGGTCCGCGCGCCCCCAAACAGATAGCTGCCGCTATATTGCGTATTGAGCAGGGCGGCCATCTGTTCGAGCATGTCCTGCGCCGACTGCGTGACGCTGGTCGTATCGGTGCTGGCGACATTGCTCGCGCCGGTCAGCAGGCTGCGGAATTGGGTGAGCAGGTCGGCGACCGAACTGACGGTCGAATACATTACCTGGATCTTGCTGTCCGCCTGGGTTGCGGCGTCAATATAGGACTGCGAGCGCGTCACCGATACCTGAAGGTTGAGGATCTGCTGCGTCGAAGATCCATATCCGGCGAAATCCGATGAAACAAGCCCCGACGCTTCCTGGATCTGCTGGTTCGCCATTGTGCTTTGCGTGCGCAAGGCGGCGGCGATCATCTGCTCACTGATACCAAAGGTCGCCACGCGCATGGCCATGTCTTGACGCTCCTACGAACCGACGCTCTGCACGGCCGCCATCAGCGATGAAAACATCTCGTTGATGACCTGGATCAGCTCTGAAGCCGCGGTATACTGGGTCTGCAGCGTGCTGATCTGTGCCGTCTCTTCATCGAGATTGACGCCCGATTGCGAGGACATCGCACTCGCGAATGTCGATTGCGTCGTCTCCTTCGCGGTGTAATCGCTGGACGCCTGCGACGCCTTCGACGCGACGTTCGACACGATGCTGGCGGCATAGTCGGCAAAGGAACTGGTCGATGAACCCAGACCGCCGACCGCGGCGAAGCTGGTCGATCCGGTCAGCGCCGTATAGAGATTGTTGACCACCGTGGTCGAACCGGAGGAGAGAACCTGGCTGCCTGTCGTCAGCGCCGAAGACGAGTCGAGGGACGCCACCGCGAGCAGGCCGGAATTGGCCAGAATATCGCCGCGCACGGCGAAATCGGACGCGCCGGTCGCGGTCACCAGATCGTTCAGGCCAAGCCAATCCGAGAGGCCCTCGCCGCCCGATCCGACCGAGCTCGTCATCTCGTTGATCGCAATACCGTTGCCGCTGGCGGTGCTGGCAATGACGACATGTCCGTCGGAGTCGATCGACGCGGAGACGCCTGAAATGCCGTTGATCGCCGAAACGAGATCCCCGACCGTCGCATAGCTGGAGAGATCGAGATCCTGGTAGGAAGCCAGATTGCCGCTCTGATCCGCCACGGCGATGCGGACAGTGCCGGTGGCGGAAAGTGCCGTCGACGCCGTCACCTCGGTGGTGCCGGTCAGCGTCGATGGCGGCGGCACCGATGTTCCCTGGTTGTGAACCGCATTCAAGCTGTCGGCGAGTTGGGTGGCCAATTGATCCAGCTGGGCTTGCGCGGCCGGCAGCACGCTATCACGCAGGCTGATCAGAGCGCCTATCTCGCCCGACTTGATCTGCGAGGTGACATCGACGCCGTTCAGCGTGATTCCGCTGAAGCCACCAGTCGATGCCGGGTCATAGGTCGTGGCGGCCGTCACCGAAGCCGACGCCGTGTAGCTCAGCAGATGCACCGAGCTGTCGACAAGCGCCTGTCCGGAAGTGGTGTAGACCTGCATGTCGCCGCTGGAGGAGATGAAATAGCTCACGTCCATCTTGGACGCGACATCCTGCAGCGCAGTATTGCGCTGGTCCTCGAGATCGCCGGTCGACTGACCGGAAGCTGCCGCTTGCTTGATCTGCGCATTCAGGCTTGCGATGATTTTCAGCTGGTCATTGACATCGTCGACCGACGAATCGATTTTCTGACCGACATCGCTGCGCAGATCCTGGATCCCGCTCGATGTGTCGCGCAGCTGCGATGCCACCGCATCGAGCGCGCTGACGGCATTGGCTTGCAATGCCGCACTGCTGGTCGTGCCGGAGAGCGACGAGATGGCGGTTTCCAGCTCGGCGATGGTATTGGCCAACGAGGTTCCGGAACTGTCCGTTCCGCTTGAACTGCCATACAAGGCCTGAAGCTGGTTGAGATAGGTATTGCTGGTATCGGCGCTACCGAGCGCCGAGGTCGCCTGCATCAGCGATTTCAACAGCAATTTGTCGACGCTGCTGGTGATGCCGGTGATGGTCGTCCCGGTGCCGACGCCGCCACTGACCGTGGCGACCTGGTTGGCGGTCTTGACCGTGTAGCCGGTAGTGTCCGCATTCGAGATATTCGACGAAGCGACGCTGATCTTGACCTGCGTCGTCATCAGACTGCTGGTGGCGATGCGAAGTGCTACATCGAGTGACACGAATGACCTCGTTTGTCCGAAAGATCAGACCCGTATGCCGGTTGCGTAAGAGGCCGAATGACCATTGATGCGGCCCTTGGCATTGTAGGGCGAATTGTCCGAGATCTGCTCGCGGATCGCCGCCATAACCGCGTCAATCCGGCGCTGGCTTGCCTCAATCGCGGCCCGCAGCCGGATCATGTTCTCGTCCATCGCGGAGCGAAGCGATTCAATCCGGCGGAGGACTTTTTCCTGCAATGACTTGTCCGGCGTACAAAGCAGCAACCGCCGCCTGGTCACTTCGACCACCCATTTCTCAAACTGATCCGCCAACACCATCTTCCGCTCGGTATGGCGCGATTGCGAGGCAGGCAGTCCCATCGCGAGAGCAACATTTTCTTCGTCGACAACGTCGATCAAAGCATCGATCAGCTCGATCAGATCCTCGATGCGGCCGCCGCTTGCCGTCACCGGCTGTCGCGAATGTCCTTCGGCGCTCATATTAATCACTCCGTTGCTTGTTATTTGGATGGTTGCGCCCGATCGCGCCGAAGCGACGCGCAGCGGGCATAGGCCGACACCGCGTTGAGTTGCGCGCCCGCCTCGTTCATTTTCTGCACCAACAGACCGCAACGCCCATTCAAGACGGCACGAACCAACCGCAGATCGCTCTCCAAGGCGAGCAGGCGCCGTCGATCGTCGCCGGGCCTCATCGCCTTTGCGGCCATCACGATCCGGCGAAGCCGGCGGAACAATTGTTCATCGCTCTCGCGGTCAGGCATGATCGATTACCTCATGCTTGAGATCAAGGTATCGAACATCTTGTTGACGGCCGTGATGACCTGCGATGCCGCTGAATAGGCCTGCTGGGCTGATATCATCGAGCTGAATTCGGTATTGGTGTCCGTTGTGCTCGACTCCAATTCGCTGCCATAAATCGTTCCAGCGCCGTTGGTACCCGATGTCTGAACGACGGCGCTTCCCGATGCGGCCGTGGCTGCGTACAAGCCGTCGCTCTTTGCCTGCAACTGATCCGGCGCGGTGAACGTCGCCACCGGGATTTTGTAGATCGCGATCGTCTGACCGTTCGAATAGGTCGCATTGACGGTTCCATTGTCGCCGACCGCGACGCTGCTGAGCTTGCCGTAGGCCAGGCCGTCCGACGCAATGCTCGTCACGTCGACGGCCGGGCTCGTCGCTCCCGAAGCGTATTGCGAAAGGCCATCCGTCTTGCCGACGGTTCCGAGATTCATCGTAATGGTGCTGTCGGCGGCTCCATCGGTCCATCCCGTGATGCTGATCGTGGCGGGGCTCGGCGTTGTGCTGGCCAGCGAACCGTCGCTGTTGAATGCGATCGATATCGATCCCGAGGTGGTTCCCGTGCTCGTGCTCGAGTCCGAGGATAGTGTGGGATTTCCAAAGCTGGCGGTCCAGGTATTGTCGGCCGTCTTGTCCCAGGTCACCTGAACCGTATTCGCGGTTCCGAGAGAATCATAGACCGGCATCGAGCTCGTGAAGGTCGCGCCGATGGCGGCGTCCGCCGGCAGGTTCGCGGCGACCGTCGTTTCGGTGGTCGCGCTGCCGCTCGTCGCCGCGACGCTGGTATCGATCGGCACCAGGCCATCGCTACCCGTGCTCCCGGTGATTGCGCCGGAGGCATCGGTGGGCCAGCCGAGCAGGTAAGCGCCGTTGCTGACGAGATAACCGCTGCTA
>JAQGJF010000566.1 GCA_028290765.1 Tardiphaga sp. | reverse complement strand
TGGCGTCACCGTGCTCAACGCGGCGGTCTCCGTGGACGCGGTTTTTCGCGGCGTGATCATCGTGCTGCTGATCAACCTCGGCGAAGCGCCGTTCACGTGCCGGCGCGGCGAGCGCAGCGCTCAGATGGTGATCGCGCCAGTCGCCCGGGCGGAACTGATCGCCGCGACGGCGCTGTCGGACACCGATCGCGGCAGCGGCGGGTTTGGTTCGACCGGGCGCTAGATCAGAGCGTTTTCAAGCGAAGTGGCTGCCGGTTCGCGTGAAGAAAACGCGTCAAAACAAGAATCTGGCGCTTCGGTTCTGATTCGATCAGAACCGAAGCTCCAGAACACCGCATTCGAGTCGATTTAAGTGGAATAGTAGCAGGCCTCGCCGCATTTTTTCGCAACCCTGTTTGCGTTGACGGTCTGGACTCTTACCGGCCGACTCCCGATGGGGATATTGTCGATCGATTCGCGAACGGTGGGGAACGCCGGTCGTGGAGTCGTGCGGTTTGGGGCCAAGCATGTCAGGCGTGATCGCGGTGATGCGTCGGACTTTCCTGTCGTGCACAGCCTTGATGCGCTGTTGCGCATCGTGGGTGCGCGACGGCGTCGCCGGCGCAGGCGCGATGGCGCTTGCGACGAGTTCACCGGCGCGCGCGCAAGACAATTCATTGCTGACGAACGCATGGGCGACGCTGCTCGAACTCGACCGCCAGGAGATTGCGGCGCTGACCTTGGCGCTGGCCGTGCTGGGCTTTTCGGTCGTCTCCGCCATTCTCTTGATGCGCACGCGGATTCGCGCCGCCCGCAACGAGACCCGGCTGCGTTCCGACATTCAGGGCCTGCAGGCGGAGGCCGACCGCTTCCGGGCGCTGTTGTTCGCGGAACCACAGATCTTGATCTCGTGGGCGGCGGGGGATGCGCGTCCGCAGATCAGCGGTGACACTTCGCTGTTGATCTCGAAGGACTCGCAGAACCTGTCATCGCAACGCATCCTGGCGTTCGGAACCTGGCTGGCGCCGGAGCCGGCGCTGCAGATGGATCATGCCGTCGACGCGCTGCGCGATGCCGGCCAGGGCTTCCTGCTCAACCTCACCACCTCCGCCGGCCGTTCCATCGAAGCCATGGGCCGCGCCATCGGCGGCCAGGCCATCGTCCGGATCCGCGAACTAAGCGGCTTGCGCCGCGAACTCGCCGAAATGACCTTCCGCCACAAGGCGCTGCTCGAGGAAACCGAGATGCTGCGCGGCTTCGCCTCGGCCGCGCCATGGCCGATCTGGACCAGGCGCGCCGGTGGCGGATTGAGCTTCGTCAATGCCGCCTATGCGCGGGCGACCGAAGCCGGCAGCGTCGGTGAGGCAATCGACCGCAACCTCGAGCTTCTCGACAGCGACGACCGCGACCATCTGGCGCGGGCGCTGAACGACAACCAGCCGTTCGAGGCGCGGCTGCCGGTCGTCGTCAGCGGCGAGCGGCGCATCTACGACGTTCACGCGCTCAATGTCAGCGGCGGCAGCGCCGGCATCGCCATCGACGCCAGCGAGGCCGCCGCGTTGAGCGCCGCTCTGGTCCGGATGGCCGAGGCGCATCGCCGCACGCTCGATCAATTGTCGTCCGGCGTCGCTGTTTTCGACGAGCAGCGGCGGCTTTCGTTCTACAATGATTCCTATCGCCGGCTGTGGGACCTCGACCGGGCGTTTCTTGACGGCAATCCCGACGATTCGAGCGTGCTCGACCGGCTGCGCGCGGCGCGCAAGGTCCCCGAACAGCCGGACTTCCGCGCCTGGAAGGCCAAACTGCACGAGGCCTATCGCGCCATCGAGCCGGCCAAGGACGTCTGGTACCTGCCCGACGGACGCGCGCTCTCGATCGTCACCACGCCCAATCCCGAGGGCGGCGTGACCTATCTGTTCGACGACGTGACCGAAAGCCTCGAACTGGCGCGTCGGTTCGACGGCCTGATCCGGGTCCAGCGCGAAACCCTGGACAATCTGGCCGAAGCGGTCGCGGTATTCGGCAGCAACGGCCGCGCCCAATTGTTCAATCCCGCCTTCGCCAAGATGTGGAAACTGTCGGCGGAAGCGCTGCGGGAACAGCCGCATATCGAGACCGTCGAGGCCTGGTGCCGGCCGCTGTTCGACGACGGCGCCACCTGGCAAACCCTGCGTGGTGCCATCACCGGCATCGACAACCGGCTCGCGGTGCCGGTGAAGCTGGAGCGCAAGGACGGCAGCGTGCTCGACTGCATGACGATGCCGCTGCCCGACGGCGCCACCATGCTGACCTTCCAGGACATCACCGACACCGAGAACGTCGAGCGCGCGCTGCGCGAACGCAACGAAGCGCTCGAGACCGCCGACCAGATGAAGGTGGATTTCGTCCACCACGTCTCCTACGAATTGCGCTCGCCGCTGACCACGCTGATCGGCTTCGCCTATTTCCTGAGCGACCCGGCCACCGGCTCGCTGACGCCGAAGCAGACCGAATATCTCGGCTACATCACCACCTCGACCAACGCGCTGCTCGCCCTGATCGACAACATCCTCGATCTCGCCACCATCGACGCCGGCGCGATGAAGCTCGAACTCGGTCCCGTCGAGATTCGCAAGACCATCGACGACGCCGCCGAGGGGATTCAGGACCGGCTGGCCAAGGACCGCATCGCGCTCAAGGTCGACGCCGATCCGCAGATCGGCAACTTCATCGGCGACCAGCGCCGTGTGGTCCAGGTGCTGTATAATCTGCTCGCCAATGCCGTCGGATTCTCGCCGCAGGACACCACGATCAGCGTGAGCGCCAAACGCACCGAGCACAATGTGATCTTCACGGTGACGGATTCCGGTCCCGGCATTCCGTCCGACGTCAAGGACAAGGTGTTCGACTGGTTCGAGAGCCACTCCAACGGCTCCCGGCATCGCGGCGCCGGGCTCGGCCTGTCCCTGGTGCGTTCCTTCGTCGAGCTGCACGGAGGCAAGGTGCGCGTCGATTCGATCGTCGGCAAAGGCACGACCGTTACGTGCGACTTTCCGATCGACCAGACCGCGCATCGCAACGCCGCGGAATGACCGCTCCCGTCACATTCTCGCTTGCGCTATCGAATGAGACGGCGACCGCGAACCTGATGGCCGACCTGGTGTTGCTGATCGGCCCCGGCGACGTCATCACCCTTTCGGGCGACCTCGGCGCCGGCAAGACGGCAGCCGCCCGGGCCATGAT
>JAQGJF010000565.1 GCA_028290765.1 Tardiphaga sp. | reverse complement strand
GGCAGCCGCATCCTCGCCGACTTCGGTGTGCTCGACGGCTTCGGCCATGTCAGCGCGCGTCATCCGACCAATCCCAATCATTTCCTGATGGCGCGCTCGCTGGCGCCGGCGCTGGTGACGGCGGACGACATCATGGAATTCGACCTTGACGGCAATGCCGTTGACGCGCGTGGTCGGTCCGTGTTCCTGGAACGCTTCATCCACAGTGAAATCTACAAGGCGCGGCCGGACGTCATGGCGGTGGTCCACACCCATTCACCGGGCGTCGTTCCATTCACCGTCAGCCAGATGCCGTTGCGGGCGGTGTATCACAACGCGGCCTTCCTCGCCGCCGGCGCACCGGTGTGGGATATCCGCAAGGATTTTGGCGAGACCGACATGCTGGTCCGCAACGCCGCGATCGGCAAGACGCTGGCGCAGACGCTCGGCGACAGACCGGTCGTGTTGATGCGCGGCCATGGCGACGTGACAGTCGGCCCTGCCGTCAAGGTAGCGGTGTTCCGCGCCTATTACACCGACGTCAACGCCCGGCTGCAGGCGCAGGCCGTGGCGCTGGGCGGTGAGCCGAACTATCTCACGCCAGCAGAAGGCGCCAAAGCCGATGCGACCAATCTGGTCGTTCTCGACCGGGTCTGGAATCTGTGGAAGCTGCGCGTCGCACCTTCGCCGGCAAAGTAGTTCATTCAATGACGTCAGCATCGGTACGTCAGCCGTCGCGAGGCGTTGCCTCGCGCGTGGTTCAGGCCGGCGCCTTGGCCCGATCGGCTTGCGTGAGTCCGCCATAGCCCCAGCTGTCTTGCGGCACATCATGGATCACGACGTAGGTCACGAGCGGCAGATCCGATCCGAGCACCTTGCGTAACAGGGTGTTGGCCTGGGCGATGAAACGCGCTTTTTGCTCTGATGTGTTGGTGCCTTCGCTGACCGTCGCATCGACGTGAGCCGCGCGCGGAACGCCCGCGCCGCCGACCGTCCATCCCGAAATCGGCACCTGCTCGACGAGGATGGCGGTGAGGGGCGCCTTTTTGTTGAGGACTTCGGCCATCAAAGACGTGATCCCGTGCTGGATGGCAGCGGTCTGGGTGTCCTCCAGTGGCTGGCCTGCCACCTTGACGTTGATGAAGGGCATAACACTCTCCTGTTCCATCGGGCGCCCCATCGAAGCGCCCTTGCGAGGAGAGATAGGCCTGGATCTGGCTTCTTGAAATTTGAAAGTTCAGAAGGCTTGGTTCGGAAAATCCGAACGATGTCCTGTCGCGCGACGTCACGCCGCCAAGTTCGATACCCGCAGCCCCTCGTCACGAATGGTTTCCAGCAGAATATCGGCGAGCCGCGCCACCGCCGTGGTCGGCTCTGCGTCCGCAAAATGCAGCGACAGCGGTATCGTCGGAAGCGGAGGCAGGCCGGTGGCCACGGGGTCTAGCGCGGCGAGCGCTTTTGGAATGCTCATCGTGGTGCGCAGGGTAATGCCGAGTCCGGCCTCGGTGGCGGCCATCAGGCCGGAGAGGCTGGGGCTGGTGAAGACAATTCGCCATGGGATACCGGCGGCGTCGAGCGCGGCAACGCCGGCCGAGCGAAACACGCAAGGCGGCGCGAACGCGACCAGCGGCAGTGGCTCGGTCCCGCGCTTGTGGCTGCCATGCCATTCCGGGCGGCCGATCCAGGCGATCCGAAGGTCGGCGATTCGCTGCGCGTGAGGTCCCTCGCTGCCGTCTCCCCATGCGAGCGACAGGTCGAGTTCGCCCTTGATCGTCTTCTCGATCAGCGGCGTGCCGCGATCGACCTGGACTTCGACGCGCACTTTCGGATGCGCGTTGGCGAAGCGCCCGAGGATCGCCGTAAGCCGGCTCTCGGCGAAGTCCTGCGGCAGGCCGAGCCGGACCCAGCCTTCGACATCCGAACCGCGGATGATGTCCACGGCGTCGTCGTTCAACTCGAGAATTCGTTTGGCGTAACTGAGCAGGCTCTCGCCCGCGGTCGTCAGCGCGAGCCCGCGCCCGGACTTCTGCACCAGCGGTTGGCCGACCTGATCCTCGAGCTTTCGAAGCTGGGTGCTGACCGCCGATTGCGAGCGGCCGAGCCGGTCTGCGGCGCGCGCGAAACTGCCGAGTTCGAAACCGGTGACGAAGGTGCGCAGGACGTCCATGTCGAGGTTGGTGCGATGGGCCATTGTTCGATTCCGCCGATGTGTATCTTCCGAAGTTTCAAATTTTCAGAAGTGTTGTCCTAGCCTACGATCCTGCCGTCAAGCCGTTTTGACAAGTCGTGCCTGTTCCGGGCGCTCGGGCCGGCGGGGGCCGTCATCCATCGATACCTCGCCGGTTGTTTTCGGGAGCCTCGAAACACAAACAAGGAGACGAGCCATGCCTCTCATTCGAATCTCGCTGCTGAAGGGAAAGTCGGCGGCATACCTCCGCGCTATTGCCGATGGCGTCCACGGGGCGCTGGTCGAGGCCTACAACGCGCCGGCCGACGACCGCTTCCAGGTCATCCATCAGCACGAGCGGGAAGAGTTCTTCTATGATGCCGATTACCTCGGCATCCACCGCACCGACGATGTCGTGTTCATCCAGATCACCGCCGGCAATTGGCGCGATACCGCGACGAAAAAGGCGCTTTACAAGGCGATCGCCGAGCGCCTTTCCAGGAACCCCGGACTGCGGCCCGAGGACATCGTCATCAGCCTGCTGTCGACGCAGCGCGACGAGTGGTCGTTCGGCAATGGTCTTGCGTCCTACGTCAAGGACACCGAGGCAGCCTGACCCCCGCGAGCCGTGGGGGAGCGCCACGGGTTATCGGGTCGCGCGAATGCGCGCCTGACGGTAAACTGTGCGGCGCCATCCGGCGCTACAACGGTCGGGCTTTTGATGCCGCTGCAAAATCGTGTCACGCCATCGGGCGACATCATCGCCGATCCGCATCGCGGCTTGTTCACCGGCAATCGCGGCATCATTCACGATCCGGAATCCAAAACCTTGCTGGCGAAACGCTGGGCCAGCAAGGCCTGGCTGATCTGCGTCTGCGACTTCAAGGGACGCCGCCGCGACGTGATGGGCACGCGAAGCTGGACCGAACTGTTCTTTCTGGACGAAGCGACGGCGCTCGCCGCCGGGCACCGTCCCTGCTTCTTGTGCCGCCGCGCCGATGCGGAGGCTTTTGTCGCGGCGTGGGAGCAGGGCAATCGCGTCGCCGACGTGCGGGCAGGGCGGATCGACGCCGTGCTGCATCGCGAGCGGTTGGACCGGCGGTCGAAACGATTGCATCCGCTTCCCGGAGGGCTCGAGGATCTGCCTGATGGTGCGATGGTCCGGGCCGGAAATGACGACTATCTGATGCTGCGGGGCCGTTCTTGGCGCTGGTCGGGCGGATATCGGCGCGCCGATGAGGTTTCATGGCGGGACGCCGCCCTGCTGACGCCACCCTCGACGGTTCGCGCCTTGCTGTCGGGGTATCGGCCGGTATTGCACCCAAGCGCGACGGTCGATGTCGCCTGAGCGATCCGGCGCGGCGCAACGGATATCACCGCCGCGCGTTGCCCGACGCGACGGGACGCCTTATGATAGCTGCCGCAGCCGGACTTTCCATGGCGCGTTCCAACAGCGATGCTTGAATGATCAAAGAACAGCGCACCAAAAAGCGGGCAGCCCCTTCGCCTGCGCGCAAGAAGTCGACGCGGCCTGCCAAATCTTCATCTGCCAAGTCTTCATCTGCCAAGTCTTCGTCTGCCAAGTCTTCGTCGCTGACCCAGCGGGCCTATGAGGCGATCAAGGAAAAGGTCATTACGCTTTACTTCCTGCCGGGCCAGTACCTGAACGAGGCTGCGATCTGCGACCTGCTGGATATGGGACGGACGCCGGTCCATCAGGCGCTTCAGCGCCTGCAGCAGGAGGGGCTGATCGATGTGGTGCCGCGCAAGGGCGTCATCATCCAGCCGGATTCGATCAGCCAGATCATCGAATTCCTCGATGCGCGCCTGACCGTCGAAACCGAAATCGCGCGCCAGGCCGCGCTGCATGCCACGCCACAGGACGTCAACGACTTGCAGGTCATTCTCGACCGCAAGGGCGACGCGCAAAACGGCGGCGGCGAGATCAACGCCTTCGTCGAATGCGATCATGCCTTTCATGCCAAGATCTGCGAGACCTCGCGCAGCCGCGTGCTTGGGGACTTCGCCAAATCGCTACACGAGCGCTGCACGCGGTCGTGGTACCTGCATTTGTGGCAGACCCTGGATACCAGCGCTTCCGACAAGCAGCATCGCAGCATCCTGAAGGCGATCAGGAACCGGGACGGCGAGGCCGCCGCCAAGGCGATGCGGGATCATCTCAGCAACCTTCGCGACCGGGTGTCCAAGGTGCAACAGGCCAGTGCGCGAACGCCGTCGCACCTGACGCATATGAAGCCGGAACGGAACTCAAATCCGGCATAGACCGCGCTTGCGGCCTCCAGCCAGCACGATCGCCCGCTGTCGGAAAGCAGCGCCCGGCGGAGCGGGGCCGTGAAAATATTACCGCTTTTAAAAATACATCACATGAAATATCATGCGCGCATAGGCTGGGTACCAGGAGAGACAGAATGCAGCTTCCCGAAGGCGCACCGAAACTGGAAGAGATCCTGATTCAGACCGCCAGCGTGCCTTGGCGCGAAAAGTCTCTCAAGGGCGTTCATGAGAAGATGCTTTGGCGCAACGAGGTCACCGGGGCGTCGGTGGCGCTGATCAAGTTCGACAAGGGCGCCAGCATTCCCGAACCGCACATGCATGCGTCCAACCAGATGATGTTCTGCCTGTCGGGGCACTATGAATACACCGCCACCGGCGTCACGCTCAAGGCCGGCAGCTTCTACTGCAATCCGAAGGGAAACGTGCACGGCCCGACGCTGGCGCACGAAGATACGGTGGTGATCGAGGTCTATGATGGGCCGCACTACCCGGTGAAACCGTCCTGGTACACCGACGAGAAGGATGCGCATTGATGGTGCGGCGGCGGTTGCGCCATGAGTGAGACGCCAAAGCTACAGGCGCTTACGGTCGTCGAATTCGCGACCAGCCTCCTGGTCGCGGCGGGGACGCCGCCGGCGCACGCCCAAACCGTGGCAACGGCGCTGGTCGACGCCGATATCGAGGGCCTGGCGTCGCATGGCACCATGCTGCTGCCGATGTATCTCGACCGCATCGCCGCCGGTTCGGTCGTGCCGTCGGCAGAGGGACGCGTGGTGTCCGATACCGGCACGCAGATCGTGATCGACGCCGGGAACGGCCTCGGCCAGATCGTCGCGGAGCAGGCGGTCGACCTCGTGGTGGAGCGCGCGGGCACGCATGGTCTCGCCGCGGTGGCGGTGCGAAACGCCTTCCATTTCGGCGCGGCCGGCCGGTTTGCCAAATCGATCGCGGCGCAGGGCTGCGTCGGCATCGTGATGGCGAATACGAGACCGCTGCTGTCGGCGCCGGGCGGTGCCGAGCGCGTGGTGGGCAACAATCCGATCGCGATCGCGGTGCCGAGCGCCGGCGATCCGATCGTGCTCGATCTGGCGCTCAGCGCAGGCGCGATGGGAAAGATTCGTCTCGCCGAGAGCCAGGGCCAGGACATTCCGTCCGGCTGGGCCACCACCGGCGACGGCGTTCCGACCGTGAATGCGGCCGAGGCGATCAAGGGCATCCTGCTGCCGGCCGCCGGCCCGAAGGGTTTTGGCCTCGCGGCGATGATCGATCTCTTGGCAGGCGGGCTGTCCTCCGGCGCGATCGGCGATGCCGTGCAACCGCTCTACGGCGATCTGAGCAAGCCCTATGGTTGCGCCAATCTCTTTCTCGCCATCGACATCGCCGGCTTTCGGCCGGTCGATGCGTTTGCGAAGGATGCGTCGCAGTTTGCCGACAAGGTCCGGACGTCGCGCCGCGCGCCCGGAACGACGGACATCCGCATGCCGGGCGATCGCGCCGCGCGCGCGCATCGCGATTCCAGCGGCACCGTCGCCATCGCAGCTACCACCATGACGGCGCTGCGCAAATCGGCGGATCGGCTGAACGTCACGTTTCCCGCTTCACTCACCGTTTGACCGGAGATTTCCATGCCCAAGACAAAAATCACCAGCGCAAAACTTCGCCAGCCGAACGGCCATTTCTCGCAGGCCACCTCAATCGAAGCCCAGGGGCGGCTGGTGTTTCTGTCCGGCATGACCTCGCGACGAGCCGACGGAACGATTGCCGGCATCGGCAATGTCGAAGAGCAGACCCGGCAGGTCTGCGAAAATCTCAAAGCGGCGGTCGAGGAAGCCGGCGGCACACTGGACGACATCTGCCGCGTCGACGTCTATGTGCGAAACATGGAGCATTTCGAGACCATCCATAAGGTCCGCCGCGAGTATTTCACCGGCATTGCGCCGGCCTCGACCATGGTCGAGGTCTGCAAGATGACCTCACCGGATTACCTGATCGAGATCAACGCGATCGCGGTTGTCGCCTAGGCGTGGACCTCCGGCCTCCAGTTGTCCACGCCTAGGCGCGGACCTCCGGCCTTCCAGTTGTCTTGGCAGCGCGGCGGATCACAAGCCCGTTATCGGCGCTTGCGATCGCCTGTGCGCGCTCGACATCAGTTTGCTCAGCAACATCGCATTCGCGATGGACGGGATATCCAGCTGTCAAAGGAAGACTGTTATGCGACGAATTAGAAGATTTTCATTGGGTGCGCTTGCGCTCGCGATCGCCGCAACATCGATGTTGACGAATGCGCCTGCGGACGCGCGGGCGGCCAGGCACCATAAGGCAACCCATTTCACCGCAGACCGCGCGCCCGACGCCGGATATCGGCCATATCGCGTGGAACGTGACTACGGGGCTGGCCCCGCCAGCGCGTATGGCGCGATACCTAATGGATCGGGATTGGCCAGTCCGTCGTATCCCGGTTTTGGTAACGGTTACGGCGATAATCAGGGATGTTCCGCCTGCAACTGAGATTGAAATCCACTCTGAAAACATCGTGGACTGGCCTGTGATGGAGAGGGACTGCATTCTCTTACGCCGGCGTGAATGTCTGCGGGTCAAATGGAGCCTGGGCGAGCCACGGTGATGGCTCTCCCATGCCAGATGCGGCTGGTTATCCCCGATAGCCCGGCATCTTCTGAACCGATTGGCACGTCTCAAAGGTGCCAGGAACAGACATTCCGCCACCCCTCACTTGTGTGTATCCTGCGTGCGCCGCCATCGCCGGTTTTGCGGCGCTGATTGCCCTGAATGCCGTACCGGGTAAAGGGAGCAGCGTCTCAACACGCCATTCAGGGGAAGAAACAATGAATCGAATACTTGCCATACTGGCCGCCAGCGCTGGTCTATTCGCGGGTCTCGCCGCGCACGCGCAAACGGCGTCGGACCTGTCGCTGGCGCGCTTCGATTGCGGCACGCCACAGGCACCTACGGCCGTCAATCAGCGCTTCTCGGACACCTTTGCCTACGGCGATCTCAAGCTTCAGTTCGTCTTCAGTTGCTATCTCATCAAACATGGCGACGACTATCTGCTGTGGGATACCGGCCATGCCATGACGGCGCCCAATGTCGCGCCAAAGGTGGGCCTGGTCGATCTCCTGGCCAAGATCGACGTCAAACCCGATCAGATCAAATATGTCGGCATCAGCCATTATCACGCCGATCACACCGGTCAGATTGCCTCGTTTCCGAAAGCAACTTTGCTGATCGGCAGCAAGGAATGGGAAGCGATCTCCAGCCCCAAGCCGGCCGAAGGCGTGAACTTCAAGCCGTTCGAGAGTTGGATCAAAGGCGAAAGCAAGGTCGAACCGGTGCCCACCGACAAGGACGTATTCGGTGACGGCACGGTGATCATGCTGCGCACGCCGGGGCACACGGCCGGCCATTCCAGCCTGCTGGTCAAGCTGCCACAGATGGGCCCCGTCATCCTCAGCGGGGATGCGGTCCACTTCCGCGAGAACTACGATTCGAACGGCGTGCCCTGGTTCAACTACGATCGCGCCCAGACCGTGGCTTCGATCGAGCGCCTCAAGAAAATCGCATCGAATCTGAAGGCGACGGTGATTATCCAGCACGATGCGCGCGACATCGAAAAATTGCCGGTATTTCCCGCGTTCGCGAAGTAGTTGCCGGCTCAAAAATCAAATGTCCGGGAGTGACCGGGATAGCGCTGCCCCGATTTTGGGGCAGCGCTCATCAGGCGCGTGATCGACTGGCTTCGACCGAATGGGTTCTCACTCTTCCGGCAATGTATCGAGATGGCACGCCGCCCAGTGATCGCCTTCAGTCGATCGAAGCTGAGGCTCCTCGCTCCGGCAGCGATCGAACACGTAGGGACATCTTGTGTGGAAACGGCATCCGCTGGGTGGATCGATCGGGCTTGGCACGTCGCCCTTCAGGATGATCGCCTTGCGGGCCGCCCCCGGCTCCGGCACCGGCACCGCCGAGAGGAGAGCCTTGGTGTAGGGATGCCTGGGCGCAGTGAAGATCTGCTGCCTGGACGCCATCTCGACGATCTTGCCGAGATACATGACCGCGACACGGTGCGTCATGTGCTCGACGATCGCCAGATCATGGCTGATGAAGAGCAGTGCGAGGCCGAACTCCCGCTGCAAATCCTGCAGCAGGTTGACGATCTGCGCCTTGACCGAGACGTCGAGCGCCGAGACCGCCTCGTCACAGACGATCAGTTCGGGTTCCGCCGCGAGCGCCCTTGCGATGCAGATGCGCTGGCGTTGACCGCCGGAGAATTCATGTGGCCGACGGCTGAGCGCGTCGCGTGGCAGGCGCACGGTATCCATCAGCGCCGACACCTTCGCCTCGAGTTCGGCGGACGACCTGGCGAGGCCGAAATTGCGGATCGGCTCGGCCAGGATATCGCGCACGCGCATGCGTGGATTGAGACTGGAGAACGGATCCTGGAACACCACCTGCACGCGTCGGCGCATCTTGGTGAGCGATCCGGGCGGAAGATCGTCGATGCGCTGGCCATCGAGTACCACCTGGCCGGCGGTGACGTCGAACAGCCGCAGGATGGCGCGGCCGACCGTCGACTTGCCGCAGCCGGACTCACCGACGAGAGACAGGGTCTCGCCACGCACAACCTCGAAGGACACGCCATCCACCGCGTGGACCCATTTGTTGGTGCGGCTGAACAGGCCGCCCTTGACCGGAAAATACTTCTTGAGGTCGTTGACCTGGAGCAGCGGAACTTGCAGCAGCGGGACGCTCATGCCGCGGCCGCCGCCTTGGGCGCGTAATGGCAAGCGGTGATGTGGCCGGGAGCTTTCTCCTCGAGACCCGGCGACAGTTCACGACAGAGATCGGTCGCCAGGGGACAGCGCCCGGCAAAGACGCAGCCCTCGATCCGCTGCTTGAGGCTGGGCACCTGGCCCGGGATCTCGACGAGGCGCCGCGCCGTGCCGGTCACGGAGGAGCCGAGCTTGGGCAGGGCGCCGAGCAGGCCCTGGGTGTAGGGATGACGGGGAGAACGGAACAAGGCATCCACCGGCGCCTCCTCGACCTTGCGGCCGGCATACATCACCATGACGCGCTCGGCGA
>JAQGJF010000562.1 GCA_028290765.1 Tardiphaga sp. | reverse complement strand
TTTTGCCGCTTTGACGGGCCGTGCCCGGACGATCTTGCGGGCCGGCTTGGCCTTGAACATCATCGCCTCTCCCGTGAAGGGGTTGGTGCCCTTCCGCGCCTTGGTGGCGGGCTTCTTGACGACGACGAACTTTGCGAAGCCCGGCACGAGGAAAACGCCAGCCTTCTTGAGTTCCTTGTGACCGACCGTCACCAGCGTCTCGAGAACGCCCTTGACGTCCTTCTTGGCCACTTCGGTCTCCGCAGCGATTTTCTCGATCAGCTGCGACTTCGTCATCTGGTCTGCCATAGTTTCTCCTGTTGGTTGATTCGCGGAAACGCCTAGTATGAAGCTGTTTGACGCACATACCAAGCGCTGCGCCCCTCTGAATAGGGCAATCCGCGAAACATGCAGCGCCCGTTTACGCTATATCCACAGGGTAAAACGGGTGTCGGGCTAAAATCGCTCTGATTTCGGCTGCCGGCGTTTGGAGTCGCGGCGCATCTGCAGTGCAGCAGAATCAGCTGTTTTGCTGCGGTTTTGCCTTATTTTACCCATTCCGGCGTTCGGCACGCGGGCCCACGCAAAGGAGAGACAGCACGAAGCCATCACCGATGCAAGCACGGCCACAGCAGCGCGCTGCCGCTGGCTCGCGCAAGCAGCCGCACCGCGTCGGCCAAGCCATTGTCGATCGATCATGCGCATCGGGACGTCGGTCGAGATCGCAGCGGTCGGGCGCCTCGCATGCTCCGGCACCGGCAGTCCACCCGATGCGACTGACAGCGTGAGCTGCCGGGCCTTGGGATCGGCGCGCCTTGGGATCGGCATGCCGGAAGCCTGCGTGCCGCGATATCACCCTGCATCCACAGGTCGAGAACCCGCCGTTCATCGCCCATTTCATAAGCATTTTCGGACGCAATCCTACGAAAACGTCATCAGGACGCATGCAATTGGCCGACGTTTTCACGCTCCAGCACGGAAATTGCATGGAAAATGCCGAGCTTTTCAGATCGGCGGACGGTTACATGAACCTCATCAGCCTCGATATCAGAATGCTCCGGTCCCTGATTTCGGTCGTTGAAACCGGAAGCATAACGGAGACGGCGCGGCTCCTCGGCCGCACCCAGCCGGCCATTACCCTGCAGCTGCAGCGCCTCGAAGAGCTGACGGGCAAGGCCATTTTCCTGCATCAGGGCCGCCGGCTCTATCTCACCACCGAGGGTGAGACGGTGCTGAATTATGCCAAATCGATTCTGGGGCTGCACGACGAACTGCTGTCGCAACTGGCCTCGCCGGATATCGAAGGCCATGTCGTGCTCGGCACGCCGGACCTGTATGCGGCCTTCATGCTGCCGTCGATCCTGCGGATCTTCCGCACCTCGTTTCCGAGGGTGCAGGTCGAACTGAACTGCTCGCTGTCGACGCCGCTGGTCGGGCGCGTCAAACGCGGCGAAGTCGATATCGCCCTGGTGACCCGGATGAACGACTTCACCGGCGGCCAGGTGGTGCGGCAGGAGCAGTTGATCTGGATGGCGGGCGAACAATCGACCGCCCACAATGAATCGCCTATACCGCTGGCGCTTTTGCCGCCCGGCAACATCTATCGCGACCACGCCATCGAAAAGCTGGAAGCCGCGCGCTTGCGCTGGCGCATCGCCTGCGTCAGCGACAGCGTGGGAGGGCTGCAGGCGGCGGCCTTCGCCGACATGGCGATTACCGTTCTCGGCCGCAGCGCGCTGGTCCGCGGCATGCGCGAGATCGGGGTCAAGGAAGGCCTGCCGGCGCTGCCGAAGGTCGATCTCTTGCTGTACAAATCGCCGAGCGCGACATCCAAGGCCGCCGGCGCGCTGCACGAATATCTCGCGCATTATCTCAATCTGGACGATGAACTGCTGCTGGCGCGAGAACTGCCGTTGCGACCGACCGACATCGCCACGCCGGCCGCTTCACGACCGGGGGCGAAAATGGGCCCAAGGCCGCGCCCGTTCGAACGCAGCGGCGATCCGCAGGATCAGGGCCTCGTCGAGCCAGGGCGCGACAATCTGAAGACCAATCGGGAGCCCGTTAAGGTCGAACCCGCAGGGAATCGTCGCAGCCGGCAGGCCGGTCAGGTTTATCGGCCACGAGAACGGCGACCAGCCTAGGTGGCGATCGACGGCGGTGCCGTCGATCCGGTCGACACCCAACGTGCCCGCGGCAAACGCCGTGGTCGCCACGGTCGGCGTCACCAGCGCATCGACCTTTTGAAACAGGTTCAGGAACGACGCGCGCAGGGCGTTGCGCCGGAAGCTCGCTTCAATGTAGTCGATGCCGCTATAGGCGCGACCGCCGGCCACGACAGTCCGGTAGTCGTCATCGGAAGCCGCGATTGCCTCGCTGCCCCGGCCCGCGACGGCTGCGGCCTGCTCGGTATAGGCGATCGGTTTCAGGATGCGATCGAGCATGTCCGAAGGTAACGCGACACACTCGGAAACAAGCTCCGCGCCCAGCCCGGCCAAGGTTTCGGTGGCGGATTGAAAAGCCTTGCGCACCTCGGCATCGACCGCGGCAAAGCCGAGATCCGCGCTGGTCCCGATTTTCACGCCCTCCAGCCGGCCCGGGGTCACATCGAAGCTGCGGGGCGCCACCGGCAGGCTCGCCGGATCACGCAGGTCATGCACGGCAATCACCTCCAGCAACAAGGCGGTGTCGGCCACCGTCCGTGCGATCGGCCCGGTATGCGCCAGCGACGCCCAGGACGGCGGTGAAAATCCCGGCGACCTCGGCACCAGCCCGAAGGTCGGCTTCAGGCCGACCACGCCACAGAACGAGGATGGCACCCGGACCGATCCGACGCCGTCGGTGCCGATCGCAAGCGGACCACATCCGGCGGCAACCGCGGCGGCGGCCCCCCCGCTCGACCCGCCGCTGGTCCGCGCCTGGTCCCAGGGATTGCGCGTAATGCCCGACACCGGGCTGTCGGCCGTCAGCTTGTAGCCGGATTCGCAGGTGGTGGTCTTGCAGGTGAGAATGGCCCCGGCCGACTTCAGCGCCGTCACCGCGGCGGCATCGGCGGTCGGCACGAAACCCTTGTTGGCGGGCGCGCCGCCAAAGGCCGGCACACCCGCGACGTAAACCAGATCCTTGATGGTGACCGGCACCCCGGCAAGCGGCCCTGGCTTGCGCCCCGACGCCCACGCCGCCGTCGCCTCGTCCGCGGCAGCGCGGGCCTGCTCATACATCGGCGTGACGACGACGTTGCAGGATACATCGGTGCTTTCGAGCGCCGCGATGACGTCCTCGATGACGTCCCGCGGCGTAAAGCGTCCCGCCCGGTAGCCGTCCAGCAAATCGATCGCCGACAGCTTCGCCAGTTCGTGGGTTTCGACGGCCTCGCTGGCGCGGGCGGGTTCTGCTTTCATGGCATGCTCACAAGGACTGGAGTGCGGCCGCAACAGCCTTCTTCGCCATGACGGTGACGAGATGAGCCCGGTACAGCGCATCGGCGTGGATGTCGGAGTTCAGGTCGGTCGCGGGAATCCTGATCGACACCACGGCTCCCGGCT
>JAQGJF010000542.1 GCA_028290765.1 Tardiphaga sp. | reverse complement strand
CATCCAGGATGCCGACGGCTATTTCTGGTACGTCAGCCGCGAGGACGACGTCATCACCAGCGCCGGCTATCGCATTGGCCCGTCGGAGATCGAACACACGCTGCTCAAGCACCCGGCGGTGGCGCTCTCCGCGGTGGTCGGCATTCCCGACCCGATCCGCACCGAGGCGATCAAGGCCTGGATCGTGCTGCGGCCGGGTTTTGCGCCGAGCGAGCAACTGGCGCGCGAGATCCAGGATTTTGTGAAAGTGCAGCTCGCCGCGCACGAATATCCGCGGTTTGTGCAATTTGCAGAGAGCCTGCCGATGACGGCGACGGGCAAGGTGCTGCGGCGGGAGTTGAGGGCGCTGGGGTAGGGGCGGGACGGCGCGGTGCGCTCACCATCCGCACCGCCGAATGCTTAAATGAATCGTAAGCCGTGCCCCGTACGATGGGATGCCCTTCCCCTCGGAACCCCGCCCCCATGCGTATTCGCGCGTTTTTCCTGCTCTCGCTCTCTGCCGCAGCGGCGGTCGGCCTGCTCGCCGCTATCGTCACCGTGGGCAGCGAATGGCGGCAGGCCGGTGCGGCGGCGCAGGCCCAGCAACTGGCGCAGGCGGTCCGGGCCGGGCTCAGCGCCAACGAACATCTGGCGCTCGAGCGCGGCTTCTATCTCGCGGGCATGCTCGCCGATGCGGCGATCGACGCGGGTGAAAAGGCCAAGCTCGACAAGGCCAAAAGCGAGACCGACGCCATCTTTGCCGATCTCATCGACCGGATCGAGCGCTCCGGCATGGTCGAGGCCGAGCCGAAAGTCGCCGAGCTGCGTTCGCTGATGGCACGGCTGGCGACGTTGCGCGCCGAAGGCGACCGGGCGATGGCGGTGGCGCTCGGCGCGCGCGAGCGCAACACGGTCGAGACGCTGTATCCGCGGCTGACGCCATTTCCGGGCGAGATGGACCGCATTCTCGACCCGGTCGAAAATGCCTTGAGCCGGCTCGACAGCGAAAGCGCTCGATTCATCGGTATCGCCCGCCTCGGCTGGGAGATGCGCGATCTCTCTTCGCGCCGTTCCGGCATCTACAATACCGCGATCGGCACGCGCAAGCCGATCGCCCTCGCCGCGATGGAGAAGAACGCCGAAGCGATGGGCCGCATCGACCAGACCTGGCTGCGGGTTCAGGCGGCGGTGGCGCGAACCGGCGATCGGCCGCGCCTGGTTGCCGCGCTCGGCGTGACGCGCAAGGGCTATGTCGAAGGCGCGGGAGCGATCTACAAAGCGCTCGACGAGCACGCCCGGACCGACGGTATCTACGCGATCGAGCCGCGCGAATTCCGCATGAAGAATTCCGACGCGATGCAGACCATCCTGGCGGTGCGCGATGCCGGTATCGCCGAGGCGATCGATGTCGCCGACGGACATCGGGCGTCCAGCCTCGTCAACCTGTGGCTGGCGCTGGGGCTATTGGTGCTGGTCATCGCCGTCACCGCCGGCGTCGCCATCTTGCTCGGCCGCCGCATTGTCGGGCCGATCACCGTGCTGACCGACCTGATCAGCCAGCTGGCCTCCGGCGTGCGCGAATTCACCGTGCCGTCGCGCCAGCGCCGCGACGAGATCGGCCGTATGGCGCAGGCCATCGAAGAGCTGCGCCAGCGCTCGATCGAGGCCGCTGCGATGACCGAGAACGTGGCGGCTCAGCGCGCCGCCGAGGCCGCACGCGTGGAGCGTGTCGCCGCCGTCACCGACGCCTTCGACCGCCAGGCGGCGACGCTGATCGAGGCGGTGGTGTCCGCCGCCGGTTCGGTCGGCACCGAGGCCAACCAGACCGCCGATATCGCGCGCGATATTTCCGGACGCACGGCCTCCGTGGTCAAGAGCTCGACCGACGCCTCGGACAATGTCGAGACCATCGCGGCGGCGACCGAGGAGCTGTCGATCTCGGTGCGCGGCATCGCCGAGCGGGTACGCAAATCGGCCGAGATTGCCGGCCGCGCGGTCAGCGAGGCGCAGCGAGCGGACGCGCGGATCGCCAGCCTCGAAGCGGCCTCGAAGGCGATCGAAGGCATCGTCCAGCTGATCAGCAGCGTCGCCGCGCAGACCAATCTGCTGGCGCTCAATGCCACGATCGAGGCGGCAAGGGCCGGCGAAGCCGGGCGGGGGTTTGCCGTGGTGGCCAGCGAGGTCAAGAGCCTCGCCACCCAGACCGGGTCGGCCACCGAAGAGATCGCCACCCAGGTCAAGGAGATCCAGGCCGCGACCAGCGAGGCGATCGCGGCGATCCAGAGTGTCGGCCTGACCATCGGCGAAATCAGCGGCATTGCCTCGGAGCTTGCCGGCGCGGTCGAACAGCAGGACGCCGCCACCGGCGAGATCGCCGGCAACGCCCAGCGCGCGGCGGAAGGCACCCGCAGCGTGCTGGCCAACACCGCCACCGTCGCCACCGCGACCGAGGAAGCCTCGCGCACCGCCGACCACATGGCCGAAGCGGTAAAGGACCTCGCCGGCCGCGCCCGGCTGCTGACCAACGAGATCCGCGGATTTCTGGCTGATCTGAAGGCGGCGTAAGTTTTGGTTTGGGCTATTCCAGCGAGCTGCGGGAGCTCGAAACGATCGCTAACCTCATCCTGAGGAGCGCGCATCGGAGACGCACTTGCGTCGCCGATGCGCGCGTCTCGAAGGATGGCCGCGAGTCTGTGCGTCGGCGCCATCCTTCGAGACGCCGCGAAGAGTGCGGCTCCTCAGGATGAGGTCAGTGCACGCAGCGGCCTACGGCACCGCGATCCCGAGCTGCTTCAGCGCCTCCAGCATCCGCAGCGGCGGCGCCATTTTGACGGCGAGCGGATGCCCCGTTTCCAGCAGGCTCTTCAGGCTGGACAGGATCGCCGGCCAGCCCTGACGTCCACCTTCCAGAATATCGTCGCTGATCGGCCGGTCGTGGGCCTCGGTCATGGTCAGGCGCACCGCATCGCCGGCTTGCTCGATGGCGTAGGTCACCAGTGTGGTGCCGAGCTTTTCGACCAGGCCCGGCCAGTTGACGTTCCAGGTGACGGTCAGCTTTTTCGCTGGATCGTATTCGATCACCTCGCCGCCGATATGCACGGAGCCGTCGGGTGCGCGGACGATGAAAGCGTCGCCGATCTTTTGTCCGGTCTCGACGGCAAAACCGGAGAAGTATTTCGTGCTGAACTCCGCCGTCGTCAGCGCCTGCCAGACTTTCTCGGGCGTCGAGGCGATGTAGATCGTGTAGACGGTGAGGGGCTTGAAATCGCTGAGTTTCATGGCCTTCACTCCACGCCTTCGATCTTCAGCGCGCCCAGCGGGACGTCAAGCGCTCGCCCGGACTCCAGCATGCTCTTGAGGCTGGACATGATGGCGGGCCAGCCCTTGGAAACGCCCTGCAACATCCTGCTGCCATCTTCGAAATCGTCATGGGTCAGCGTCAGCTTGACGAGCGGCCCGTGCGGCTCGAGCACGAAGGTCACGCGCGAGGGGCGTTCGTTGCGAAATTCTTCCGAGGCGTTCGACCATGTATAGGACAACCGCCGCGGCCGATCGGATTCGATGATCACACCGGTGTCGGTCACCTTGCCGCGCCATTCGAGCGCAAACGGCGATCCGACTTTCCAGTCGGACTTTACCTGGGTGTCCCACCAGTAACGCCGCGAGAATTCGCTGTGGGTAAGCGCCTCCCAGAGTTTCTCCGGCGTGGTCTCGATATAGGTGACATAGACGAATTCAGGCTTACTCATCACGCGTCTCTCCACGATTGCTTATGATTGGACGGTTGCGGCGGGGGGCCTAGCGTCTTTATCTTCGTACCACGGCGCGCGCAGCACCTTGCCGGCCTCCAGATAGCTCTTGAGGCTTGACAGCACGAGCGGCCAGCCCTGGCTGATGCCCTCGAACACCTTGCTGCCGGGTGCGAAATCGTCGTGAACGATCGTGAGCTTGACCTGATCCTTCTGCTGCTCCAGCTCGAAGGTAACGCGCGAAGGCTGCTCGGTTTCCATGCCATCATGTTGCGGATGGAACGTGTAGGCCAGCCGGCGCGGCGGATCGACTTCGAGCACCTTGCCGATCACGTCCTTGTCCTCGCGCTTCAGCTTGAGCGCGAACGGCGCGCCGACCTTCCAGTCGGATTCGACGTGGTTGCCGGTCCAATAGCGCTCCGATATTTTTGCATCGGTCAGCGCCTCGAACACCTTCTCGGCCGATGAGGCGATGTAGATCACATAGACGAATTCAGGCTTACTCATCACGCGTCTCCAGTTGCCGTTTCAATTCGCTGAGCGCGGCCAGCCGGCCGTGCTCGAATTTTTTGATCCAACGCTCGCCGATCTGATGGATCGGCACCGGGTTGAGGTAGTGCAGCTTCTCGCGGCCGTGCCTGAGCGTGCTGACGAGGTTGGCCGCCTCCAGGATCGCAAGGTGTTTCGTGACGGCCTGCCGCGTCATGGCGAGGCCGTCGCAGAGCTCGTTCAAGGTCTGCCCGTTGCGGGCGTGAAGCCTGTCCAGCAGCGACCGCCGCGAAGCATCCGCCAGCGCCTTGAAGACCTCATCCATGGCAGGGATAATAGGCAACCAAATGGTTGCATGTCAAGCGGAGAGACAGGACCCGCTCTGATCGAAAGGCAAAACAGGGCTGGGTCTCACCGGAAATCCATCGGAAAGGCGGGCTTGAGCCCTGTGGAGAATGCGTTCTTTCGCTGACGCCACCGTCGTGCATAATCACGTCGTCATCTCCCATCACGCGCAGGTTCCGTCATGTCGCTTCAGGTCTATCTCGCCTTCGTCGCCGCCTGCATCGCGCTGGCGCTGTTGCCGGGACCGATGGTGACGCTGGTGATCGCCAATGGCCTGCGCCATGGCACGCGCGCGGCATTGACCAACATTGCCGGCGCGCAGCTCGGCCTGGGCATCGTGATCGGCATCGTCGCGGTGGGGCTGACGTCGCTGATGGCGACGATGGGCTACTGGTTCGACTGGGTGCGCTTCGCCGGCGCGGCCTACCTCGTCTGGCTTGGCATCAAGCTGATCCGCGCGCCGGCCGAAGGCGTGACGGCCGATGCGCCGCCGCCACCCCCGCGCGGCGGATTTTTCCTGCAGGGACTGCTGGTGCTGCTGAGCAACCCGAAAGTGCTGGTGTTCTTCGGGGCGTTCATCCCGCAATTCGTCGACATGGAGAAGGATCACGCCTCGCAGGTGCTGCTGTTGGGGTTCACATTCAACGTGGTCGCGGGGATTACCGATGGGCTGTATGCCCTGCTGGCCGGCCGGGCGCGGTCGTTCTTCTCGGCACGGCGGACCCGGTTGATGTCGCGGATCTCGGGCGGATTCATGGTCGGCGGCGGCATCTGGCTGGCGCTGACGCGGTCGCGCTGATCGGCTGAACCATTTGTACCGGCGCGACGTCTAACGACAGAAGGTGCCGTGGGCGCCCATTTTGATGAGGCCCTGCCGTGCCCGATCTGCCCTGGTTCGTCTATTCGATGCTGCTCGCGCCGTTCGGCCTGATTCTCGTCGCGGCGACCTACAAATACCTTCAGGTGCGCGCCGCCAGCGACTGGCCCTCTACGCCGGGCAAGGTCGTGGTTTCGACTTCCGAAGTGCGCAATATCCATGAGCTCGACGACAGCCGCGACGAACG
>JAQGJF010000533.1 GCA_028290765.1 Tardiphaga sp. | reverse complement strand
CGCGCGCTGACGCGCGCAAGCCGACCTCTCCCCGCAAGCGGGGCGAGGTGAAGGCGGACGGCGCAGACGACGAACAAGGAGACGAGTGGACATGCTCACTTTGTACTTCGCACCCGGCTCGAGTTCGATGGCGGTGCACATTGCGTTTCATGAGATCGGCACTCCCTTCGAAGCGCGGCCGATCTCGTGGGCGCGGAAAGAACAGCGTGCGCCCGCCTTTCTCGCCCTCAATCCGGAGGGCAAGGTCCCCACGCTGACGATCGACGGCCGTCCGCTGACGGAAGTGGCGGCGATCCTGTTCTATCTGGCCAGGCGCTTTGCGGATGCGGCGCTGCTGCCCGGCGACGATCCCGAAGCCGAGGCGCAGGCCATTTCCTGGATGTCATTCATCGCTTCCACACTGCATCCCGCGCGTAAACAGGGACTGGAATACGCCGAGCGGGTCTATGGCATCGCCGATCAAAAGCTCGGCCAAGGCTGGGCGCTGGGACGCTATTCGATCGTCGATATCCATCTGTTCCGGCTGTACTGGCGGCTGCGCCGTTCGCTGACGCTGGGGCCCGGGACCTTTCCCAACCTCGATGCGCATGCCGCGCGCATGATGGCGCGACCCGCGGTGCAGCGGACCATCGAGATCGAGTCGTCGATCGGCTATGAATTGCCGGGTGATCCGGCCGCTTCAAACACCTCGCAAAACCACGTTTAAAACTTTGTTGGCGGTGCATTCCGCGCCGGGATGGCGTTCAATGGTGGCATGACCACACCCGACATCCCCGAAGGTTTCGAGCGGCATTTCCGGCGCAGTCCGCTCACCGAGCCGTGGGAGCCGATCTATTCGAAGCGGACCGACGAGGCCGTCATCATCGGCTTGCGCATCGCCGCGCCGCATACCAATTCGCGCGGGCTGGCGCATGGCGGGTTGATCACGACGCTGGCCGATAACGCCATGGGGCTGTGCTGCGGCGTGAAACTGGGCGGCGGCGCGCGGCTGCTCACGGTCAACCTGTCGATCGATTTCATCGGCCCGGCGCAGATCGGGCAATGGCTCCAGGTCGAAACCGACGTGATCAAGACCGGCGGAACGCTCTGCTTCGCACAATGCGTCGTGACAGCAGACGGAGTGACCTGCGCCCGCGCCAACGCGACGTTCCACGTCGCGCGGAAGAAGGAGTAAGGGTTCGAGCCGATCGTTTCCCGCTCAGCGCCGGCTGAAATTCCAGTCGGCGATCTCGGTCACGAGATCGATGAAGGTCCGCACCTTGGCCGACAGCAGCCGCGAGGTCGGATAGACGATATGGATCGGCAATGGCGCCTGCTCGAAATCGGCGAGCACGATTTCGACCAGGCCGCTGCCGATCGCCTCGGCGGCCTGATAGGCCAGCACCCGGGTCAGGCCGCCACCCTGCGCCGCGTGCCAGATTGCGGCATCGGCGCTGTTGGTGGTGAAGCGCGGCGTGCAGGCAATGCGGACTTCTTCCCCGCCCGCGACGAAGCGCCATTCCGGTGCCGCGGTGGTGGCGCCGAACTGGATGGTGTCGTGGGACATGATGTCCGCCGGCCGCTTCGGTTGGCCGCGCCGAGCCAGGTAGTCCCTTGACCCGACGACGATGCGGCGCATGTCGCCGACATTGCGCGCCACCAGGCTGGAATCGGGCAGATGGCCGATCCGCACCGCGCAATCGACGCCGTCTTCGACCAGGTTGATCATGCGGTCCGACAGCCGCAACTCGCCGCCGGCGTCCGGGTAGCGCTGCAGCCAGGTCGAGATCAGCGGCGTGACGTGGATGCGCCCAAATCCGAGCGGCGCCGAGACGATCAGCCGGCCGCTGGGCTGGACCCGCTCCGCCTGGGCCGAGGCTTCGGCCTCCTCGACATCGGCCAGGATGCGGCGGGCGCGTTCCAGATAGCGGGTGCCGACGTCGGTCAGCGTCACCGACCGCGTGGTCCGTTGCAGCAGCCGCGCGCCGACACGCTCTTCCAAAGCGGCGATCAGCCGCGTCACCCCGGATGCCGACAGTCCGAGTTTGCGGGCGGCGGGCGCAAAGCCCTTGAGGTCCGCGACCAGGACAAAGGCCTGCATGGCATCGATGCGATCCATGCCACTATTTCATATATTGCAACAATGAAGTGTCAATCGGGATAATTGTTCAATTCGCGAAAGTAGCCATTCTACCGAAGCACACCAAAGACAACCCCGAGGTCGTCCAATGACCGACACTCATTATTCAAGCGACGTCGCCTTCAGCCCCGCCGTCAAATCGATCCAGGCCCGCAAAGGCTCCCGCAAGGGCTATGCGCAGGTCGAGGAGCACGGCGGCTGGCGCACCGAAGTCGATGAAAACCTGACCGCGTTTCTCGCCGACATCAACAGCCTGTATTTCGCCACCGCCAGCGCCGACGGCCAGCCCTACATCCAGCACCGCGGCGGCCCGAAGGGTTTTGTCAAAATCCTCGACAAGAAGACGCTGGCCTTCGCGGATTACAGCGGCAACCGGCAATACATCACGCAGGGCAATCTCACCGAGAATCCCAAGGCGCATATCTTCCTGATGGACTACGCGCATCGCCGCCGGGTCAAGATCTGGGGCGAAGCCCGGGTGGTCGAGGACGATCCGGCGCTGCTCGCCTCGCTGATGCCGCAGGGCTACAGAGCGCGGCCGGAACAGGTGATCCTGTTCACGATTTCAGCCTGGGACACCAACTGCCCGCAGCACATCCCGCAGAAATTCGACGCCGCCGACGTCGCCGCCGCCCTGGCGGCGCGCGACGCACGGATTACGGAACTGGAGGCGGAACTGGCGACGCTGAAGGGCGCCGCGGTTGCCGATCGATAAGGCAACCGCGCTGCTTGCCGCGGTCGTGTCAGCGTGATGTACCGCAACATTGCTGCTTGGCGAACCCGTCCGGATTGACCCAGCGCGCCCCGGCCAGCGCCCAATAGACGTAACGCTCCATCATCCGCTCCAGCGCCCAGGCCAGCGTGCGCCAAAGCTCGATGCTGGCGCGTCGGAACGCCAGCCTGAGACGGCCCCCGATCCTGGTCGCGAAGGTAGAGATTTCCGGCAGGCCCAATCCGGCGCCGATGGGGTGAAAAATGATCATGAGTGACTCCTTTGATATTTGATGTTCCGAAACTACTGCCAGGCTGCTGCCAGCGTCGTGTCAGCATTGACGATCGTCGCCGCGCAAAACAGACAACCGGTCACGTTCAAAAGCGCGGTATCGATTCACAAGCTGGTTACAACGTCGTCCGACCCGTCATGCCGCTGTCGCATTCGGAGCTGCGATATGTTCGGCGGAAAGCAGCGAGCCGCCATGCTGGCCTTGATCATTGCCGCGATGCTGTACTCGACCCTGCTCTATGTGTGCGGGCGCTACACCGCGCGATACGCGGCACAGCGGGGTCGCTCGAAAACCCGTGGTTCGTGCTGGGCAGCCTGTTCTATCCACTTCCATATATTGCGCTGGCACTTCTGCCGGCCCATGGCAAAGTGAAGACAGGCTGAATCACGCTCGCCAGAACGGCTTTTCGGCCTCATAGACGATATCGCTCCAGCACAAGCCGACATCGTGCAGATCGCGCTCGGACCAGCGCGCCAGTTCGCGTCGCTGCAGCTGTCGCTGCCGCCAGACGCGAAGCGTCTCGCCGACCCGGGCCAGGAACTTCGGACCTTGGTGACTTGCCATCAACTCATGGGCGTCAATGCTCATTGTCGTCTCCACAATCCTGCCCCTGCCAACGCTGAAGCTAGCGCCCCCCTGCTGCCACCGTCCTGTCAGCAGCCGCTGCGGCCGTGCCGCAGGGCGCCACCCCACGAGACGGCCGCGAGCGAGAGGTGAGCTCAAGCGGCTAGCGCCGATGCGGACCAGGAATGCTCGGGATAATGTTGCGCCATCATCCGATCCACATAGGCGGTTATTCGTTCGTACTGCGCGACACGCCGGCGCAACGGCGAGTCAAAAAACGGCGTCAGAATGCCGGCAAGCGCGCCGAACGCGGTGGCGTCGGCTCCGCAGGGTTTGTCGCCCATCAAATACGGTCCCCGGCCCAGGGCCACCGACAGCGCCAACAGCGAACGGGCAATCAGCTCGATGGCCTCGTCCGGATCATGCCGGCCGAGCCCGCTCAACCGATAGTTTTCCGCAACCCGCCACTGTGCATCCTCGCGAAGTTTCTCACGCAGGTGCTCAGGCGCAGCGTCGAAGAAGTGCGTCGGACCCTTGGCGAAATTTTCCGGATCGACCCAGCGGGCGCCGACCAGGGCCCAATAAAGGTGGCCTTCGATCATGCGCTCGAAAGCCCAGGCCTGGGCGCGCTCCAGCACGGTGAGACCGTCGTCAAAATCGAAGCCGTATTTGCGCTCGATGTGGGCGCGGATGAAGGTGGAGTCGGCGACCCGCTCGCCATCGTCGTCAATATAGGGCAGTTGTCCCTTGGGTGAGGACGGCGGCATCGCCCGTTCCTTGCGATAGGCAAGACCGGCAATCTTGAGCTGGACCTCGGTCTTGGTCACGAACGGACTGATTTCCGGCAGGCCGAAGCCGGCGCCGAAGCCATGGAGGATCATCATGCGGGGACTCTTCATCGGTTGGAAACTCCTGGAGCAGGATGACTTCTCTACGAAACGTCATCCTGCTCCAGCTTTCTGATTGAGCATGATCTTTTCCGAAAACCGGTATCCACTTTTCGGGATCATGCTCTAAACTACCCACCTCCTGCTGCCACCGTGCTGTCAGCATCGAAACCATCCGCCGCAAGAGAACCACCATGAGACGCGCTGACCGGCTGTTCCAGATCATCCAGGTTCTCCGGCGTACCCGAAAACCGCTGACCGCCGATGCCATCGCCGCCGAGCTCGAAACCTCCAAGCGGACGATCTACCGCGACATCGCCACCCTGATCGGCCAGCGGGTGCCGATCCGTGGCGAAGCCGGCATGGGCTACATCCTGGAGCGCGGCTTCGACATGCCGCCCCTGATGCTGACACCGGACGAGATCGAAGCCGCCGTGCTCGGCGCGCAATGGGTGTCGAGCCACGCCGATCCCGCGCTGGCGCGCGCCGCCGAGGATCTGATCGCGAAAATCGCCGATACCGTGCCGGACCGGTTGCGCCCGTTCGTGCTGGAGCCGGCCACGCGTGCCCGGCCGGACTGGAACGCCACGCCCGACACCATCGACATGGCGCAGATGCGGGCGCAAATCCACGCCGGCAGGAAAGTCGCGCTGAGCTACTGCGATGAACACGGCCGCAACAGCACACGCACCATCTGGCCGATCGCGGTGGGCTATCTCGCCACCGTACGCCACGTCATCGCGTGGTGCGAGTTGCGGCAGGATTTTCGAAGCTTTCGCGCCGACCGGGTGGTCGAGGCGACCTATCTCGAGGAAAAATATCCGGAGCGCCGCGAAGCACTTCGGCTGAAATGGCGCCAGACGCTGGACTATCTGCGGCGGGCGGACAGCTGAACGGCGTTCGTCACCGCATAATGGCGTATCGGGAACCATTGCGCTGCGCTAAACCGGCGCGATGCCAACGCCCGTCATCGCAACCGAACCAACCAGCCCCTGCCAGGCCTGCGGCGCCTGCTGCGCCTATTCGCGCAACTGGCCCCGCTTCACCACCGAGGACGACGCCGCGCTGGATCTCATTCCCGAGCGGTTCGTCAACGAGCGGCTGTCGGGGATGCGGTGCGAGGGCGAACGCTGCAGCGCGCTGACCGGAAAAGTCGGCGAGGCGACGGCATGCGGGATTTATGCGGTGCGGCCCGAAGTCTGCCGAACCTGCATGCCGGGCGACGCCGAATGCGCGATGGCGCGGCGCAGATTCGGGCTGCCGCTGATCGACGCCGAATAGCGATATCGGGGATTGTCGGGTTCGAAGGCGCTGGATCAGGCCGTGACGGCGTAGGCGAATTCGTTTTCGTCCGCATCGTCCTCGACCGCAGAGAACGTGCTCAGCGGTTTGGTCGACAGCGTGATCGGCTTGCGGTGGCCGTAGGAAGAGGATGCCGCGACACGTGACGCGGGCGCCTCGCGCGACAGAGCGTACAGCGTGGAGCCGACACGTCCGCCAAGCTGGATCAGGTCGCGTTCGTCGCAGCTGGCCGCAATGGTCAGGGCCAGCGTATGCAAATGGCTTCGGCGGTAACAGAACAGCGCCAGCATCGCCCGGTCGTCGGAAGAGACGCTCTCGACCAACTGAGGCAGGGGATTTTCGCTGGCACGATACATTTCACCGAGCAGATCCTCGCG
>JAQGJF010000526.1 GCA_028290765.1 Tardiphaga sp. | reverse complement strand
ATGACGACGTCCTGCTCGGCGATGTCGGACGCCTTGGCATAGGCGGCTTCCGCACGTCCCGAGGGCGGCAGCGGCTGCAGCGTCTTGCGCATCTCGTCGAGCGCCCATCGCAGATTGATGGCGGTCGGCCGGGTCTTGATCAGCGTCGCATAGGCCTGGTCGAGGGCGGCATCCGAGCCGTCGGCCCGCATCGCCAGGTCCATGCCTTAGGCAGCCGTGGCGCCGATCAGCGGTGCGCCGCGCACCAGCATGGTGCGGATCGCGTCGGCGGCAGCGTCGCAATCGGTGAGCCTCGCCACCACGAATTCATGCGGCAGACGCCTCTGGTCGACCGCGCCGACCGACCATCCGTCGGATTCGAGCCAGATGCTGCGGGTGTGTTGGCCGTCGACTTTCATGAATGCAGTATCCGTCCTGCTACGGCGTCGAGCTTCTTCAGCAATTCCGGATCGCGCGCTTCGGGCGCCGTGATCAAGGCGGTGTCGAGCGCGCGGTCCGAACCGATCGGGCAGAGCTCGTGCTCGCGCGGAAAATCCCTGGCGAGACGCGCAACCAATCCCTTCGCCTTCTCGGCGTTCGAACTCAGCACCCGGATGATATCCTGCACCGTGACCGCATCATGGTCGGGATGCCAGCAGTCGAAATCGGTCACCATGGCGACGCTGGCGTAACAAATCTCCGCCTCGCGGGCGAGCTTGGCCTCCGGCATGTTGGTCATGCCGATCACGGAATAGCCTGCATTCTTGTAGGTCATGCTTTCGGCGTAGCTGGAAAACTGCGGACCCTCCATGCAGATATAGGTGCCGCCGCGCGCGAACGCGATGCCCTCGGCTTCGGCGGCCGCCGCCAGATGGATGCGCAGCCGCGGCGATACCGGATGGGCCATCGAGACATGCGCGACGCAGCCTTTGCCGAAGAACGAACTCTCGCGCTTATGGGTAAGGTCGACGAACTGGTCCACCAGCACGAAGGTTCCGGGCGGCAGGTCTTCCTTGAAGGAACCGCAGGCCGACAGTGAAATCAGGTCGGTCACGCCGGCACGCTTGAGCACGTCGATATTGGCGCGGTAGTTGATGTCGGAGGGCGACAGCCGGTGACCCTTGTCGTGGCGCGGCAGGAATACGATCGGAAGTCCGGCGATGGAGCCGCGCCGCACCGGCGCCGAGGGTACTCCCCATGGGCTCGCAATCATCTCTTCGCGTACGTTTTCGAGTCCCGGCAGATCGTAAATGCCGGATCCGCCAATAACGCCAAGCACCGCAGTGGTCATATCGTCTTCCTCGATGGTTACGCGGGCATTCAACATGCAGGCGAGGCCTCCACAATCCCCAATCCAAGGGATGCGCGGTCTTGCGTTGCGCCGGAAAATGCCCGGAATAATCGCCCATGTTGTAGCGCAGCACGCCCCCGCAAGGAAAACGAATGTTGATGACAAATGACATCGAAAAGGCGGTGGGCGCTATCGCAGCAGACCCGATTCATCCTGCTCGCTGGAATCGTTCCGCCACAGCCAGACTGCCAGCGAATGTGATCGTCCGCGGATCCGCGCCTGTTTGGGGCCGGTGAGGGTGCCCTGATTGAACAGGACGCAGTGGGCGCCCGCCTTGCAGATCAGTTCGTCGCTTAGCGCGAACGCTGCGCCATGATTGGCCGCGACTTCCATCAGGCGGCTCGCCACGTTCACCGTGTCGCCGGTCGCGGTGATGTGCTGGTAGCTGCCGCCGCCGAGCCGCGAGGCCACGATCTCGCCGAAATGCGCGCCGATCTTGAAGCCGGTGCGTGACGCGACCGCGGGCGGTAACGAATCCACCCATTGCTGGCTGCGGGCGCAGAGATCCACGCAGCACAGTACCGCATTCGATGCGTCGTCCGCGGCGGGCTCCGGCAAGCCGAACAGGATCATCGCGCCGTCTCCCAGAAAACTGGTGATGACGCCGCCGCGCGCGATCACCTCGGTGTCCACCAGGGCATGGAAGTCCTTCAACATTTCCCGTACCGCAT
Organism: Tardiphaga sp.; assembly: GCA_028290765.1. The sequence goes on along the minus strand of JAQGJF010000526.1, from coordinate 2,595 downwards.
CCGGGCCGAGGCTTTCGCTGAGCGCTGTGAAGCCGGACAGGTCGATGAAGACGACCGCGGCATCCTGATGGACCGGCTGCAGCAGAAATTCGGGATTCCGGGTCAGCCATTTGCGCAGCGCCGGCGCCTGAAACTGCTGCAGCAGGTCGCTCTTCATGGCGAAGTATTGCGCCCGTTGCCGATTCTGCCAGAGCTGCACCGCGCCGAACAGGATGGCCGGTGGCGCGGCTGCCGCCATCGGCAAGGCCGCGCTCATCCAGACACCCTGTGCGAAGGCGGCGAAGTTGAATGCCAGCCAGGCCAGCGTCACGACGGCGACCGCGATCAGGCCGATGGCATTGCGTCGCCATGCCAGCAACGTCACCAGCGTCAACGTCAATGCGACTGCGACGACCGCGTCGATCAGGCGTACGGTCCGGTCGCGCCGGATGCCGTCTCCCGCCATCAGATGCGAAATCGCGGTGGAAACGATTTCGACACCCGGGGTGACCGAATCGAACGGCGTCGGGAAGAAATCGCCGCCGCCGGTGACGGTGGTTCCGATCACGACGATCCGGCCCTGGACCGCATCGCGCGCCAAGCTGCCATCCAGCACCGAAGCCGCGCTGACGGTCCGGATCGTGCCGCGACGGCCATAGAACGACAGCGGCAGGACGTGATCGATGTCGGTTCGAACGGCCCTTCCCGCCAGCAGCAGGCGGTTCGGTTCGATGGTGGGATCGCTGCCCGTCGCCAGCGCCGCGACGCGTAGCGGCAGCGACATTTCGATCCGGTCGTCGGTTCGAAACATCATCGGCACGGTTCGCGGGGTGCCGGACTGATCCGTGGTGACGTTGACCACCCCGACCGCGGCATGGTCCGCGAAAGTTTTGAGCGGCAGCAGAAATCGTTCCGCGCGCGGCAGCCGTGCCAGCGGACCGTTGTCCGCCGCGTCGATCGACTGCTTGGCTTCGGAGAAGATCGCGGCGGCGGCAATCGCCGTGGGGCGCCGGTCGAGGGCTTGCGCCAGTGCCCGATCGCCATCGTCCGGTCCACGGTCGACCAGCAGCAGGTCGATGGCAATGGCTTTCGGCTCGAACTGCGCGATGGTGTTGACGATTTTCGCGAGGTCGCTGCGCGCCAGAGGATAGCTGCCTTCCCGCCGCGCGACTTCGTCATCGATCGCCACGATGGTCACCAGGTCCGGCGCCGCTCTTTCGCCGCGCGCCAGCGTGCGCAGATCGGTCATCGCGGCTTCTGCGCGGTCGAGCGCGCGCATATCGCCGCGCCAGTGGCCGTAGCCGAGCGCCGCTGCCCAGAGGCCGGCTAGCACGAGCGCAACCAGCGTCTGGAAGGCCCGGCTATGCATTGGAATTCATGCCTCCAGGGCAATGACCGGCATCATTGGCCAAGGCTTCGCTGGCCAAGGCTTCACTGATCAAGGCTTCACTGACCAAGGCGGTACATCAGGGCATCCACGCGGGGCCGGGGCCAGCGCTTGACGGTGAGAGGGCCAGCGCCGTTCTCGACATCCACGCCTTCGCCCGGGCCAAGAACCACGCGGCCGCGGCCGGCGCGCCGCTGCACGCCGACCTGGCCGTTGACGACGAACACCGACGTGGTCGTTGCCTGGGTATCCACCGCCCATTTGGTGCCGCGTACCGCGGCGATGGCCTGGGGCGTCACCACTTCGAAGCGGCGTCCGGCGCGCTGCTTGGGCACCTCGAGCAGCAGTGCCTTGCTGCGCAGGTCGACCGAATCCACCTCGCCGTTGCGGTCGCGGTCCAGCAGCGTGAATTGCGCGCCGTCCTCGGCGATGACGGTGACGCCGCCGGCGCAGGTGATGGTCTGCGTCGCGACCGTGGGAGGGGCCGAGCAGCCCCGGGGCAGGGATTGCGCCGTCGCCGGGCCGCCAATTCCCAGCAACGCGCACGCCGCCAAGGCGTACGCCATTTGAGCAACCGACTTCATCACACCAACTCCGTGCATTCGCCAACGCGACAGGTATCCACTCCGAGGATCGAATCCAAGGTCTGCGTGGACATGCGGCCCATGTATTCAGGGAAATGCATTGGAATCTGCGCCCGCGCACGCCAATGCGACAATCCGACGCCGGGCCGTCTTTGTCTTGTTGGCCGCGTCAGCGGTCGTTTGAAATTCAAAGCTTGTTGTAAAGATGTCCACGCCGATGCTGTGTGGGCTGCTTCACAAATCAGGCCCGGCGCCCTCGAATTCGTCGGCGGGGACTTAGTCGCCCGGGGTCAGCAGCTTCCTGCAAAATGAGGTCAGGCGCCCCGCCAGGGAGCTGCCGCGCCCGCCGCGGGCACCGAGCACATGGTGGATGTTGCCTGGCAGGCTCTGGACTTCGGCGGCGACCAGTGCCTCCACCGCGGCCATCATGTCGTCCAGCCGCTTCCGGTAGTCGGATTCGCCGATCAGGTCGGCGCGGGAGCGCAGCGCACCTTCGGTATTGTCGATGTCGTTCAGCGTACGGGGACCATCGGCCGCTGGTAGGTCGCGCCATGGCGCATTCGAACGGAGGACCCAACAGATGCCGCTGAGCACGCAACGGTCATCCACCCGCCGAACGCCGCGCGGCTTGTTCGGCAGCATCGG
>JAQGJF010000518.1 GCA_028290765.1 Tardiphaga sp. | reverse complement strand
CTGGTTTGCGGATCGCTGACGGAATAGTTGCCGGAGGATGACTTGGTGATGGCGTCGGCATAATTGCCGTAGCCGAACTGGGCGCCGGCTTCCTTCACGGTGCCGAGCCAGGTCTGATCGATGAACTGATAAAGTCCCTTGGCCGACGACGTCGAGGCCGCGGCGGTCGGGTTGAGGTTGGATTCCATCTTCGCGGTGGCCACGAGATATTCGAAACTGGCGCCGGTGCTATTGGCGGCCTGCTTGATCGCGCCGGCAATCTTGGTGCGCGGCGATTCGATTCCCGATGTGGTGCTTGCGTAGACCGACATAAATCCTGGTGCCCCGCTCCCCGCGAAACGACCGCTCGGCCTTTGAAGACGCCGTCAGCAGCGCCCATGCCTTAGGCAAGGTGCGCGATTATGGTTAATGGCGCGTTAACAGGATCGATCGACCACCTACCACCTATGTGCTCGCGATTTGATTTTATCAACATACAGCCCGTTAACCCGCAAATGTTACCGTTCGTTTCCAGGGGTTGGGACCGGCGGGGATACCAAGACACGGAGTCGGAAATGGTTGCGATTGTGAACAGCACCGCTTCAACCGCAACGGCGTTGCTGCTGCAGGGGGCCGCAGGATCGGTGTTCGACGGCACCGGCAAGAGCGCGACCGGAACCCCGACGGCGGGATCGTCCTCGAGCGCGCCCGCCGACGTCGTCGAACTCTCCGACCATGCCAAGGCCACGATCGAGAAAGCCAAGGCCGACCAGGCCGCCACCGCGGACCTGACATTGTCGTTCGACGAGGTTCTGGCCAAGCGCACCGATGATCTGACCAAAACGCTGACGGAGGCGTTCAAAGGCCTCAACGTCAATCTCGACGACGCCGTCCGGCTGCAGGTCGACAAGTTCGGCAACGTGACCACGGAGGGGCCGTGGAAGAAAAAGATCGAACAGCTTTTCCAGGATCATCCCGAACTCGCCAAGGAGTTGAAGACCGTCTCCAGCCTCAACTCGCTCAAGGCGACACAGAAGGCGCTCGATCTCTATCACGACGAGAAGAAATCGGCGGCGAACAAGAAGCAGCAGGACGAAGCCTGGACGCGCTACAATGTCCGATCGATCAATATCCAGACGCTGTCCGGAGTGATGAGCCTGAAGGACGGCAAACTGCGATCCGCGGCGGCGGACTATATCGACATGATCGCGGACCCGGCAGGCAACGACCCGACCAAGTCGCAACAGGACATCGCCGACCGGCTGGCGTGAAGAAGTTTGCTCCGGATGAGCGCAGCGACATCCGGGGCGGCCTATCGGTCTGTTGCATCCCGGATGTCGCGGAGTTTATCATCGGGCCGGCCGAAGGCCGGACCCGTTGGCTCATCCGGGCTACAGGATCGACCTACCGATAAACCTTCGCCGGATCGAACACCCTGTCCGCATTCACGAACGACAATTGCGTCGTCTCGCCCTGACCGGTGGCCACCGCCCGGTAGAAGCACGAATGCCGGCCGGTGTGGCAGGCCGCCCCGCCCGCCTGCTCGACCCGGATCCAGACCGCGTCCTGATCGCAGTCGACGCGCATTTCGACGATGCGCTGCACGTGACCGGAGCTCTCGCCCTTGCGCCACAGCGCCGCGCGGGACCGGCTGAAGTACCACGCCTCGCCGGTAGCGATGGTCTTGCGCAAGGCCTCGTCGTTCATGTGCGCGACCATCAAAACCTCGCCGGTGCCGGCATCGGTGGTGACGCAGGTGACGAGGCCCGCCGCGTCGAACTTCGGACGCAGCGTCAGGCCTTCCTCGACGTCGTTAGTGGCTTGCGATGAATTGGGCACTGGAATCTTCCACGCGAGAGAGTGAGAGCACAACATTGCGGGATCGTAAGCGCGCCCCCTCTCCCTTTGGGAGAGGTGCAGAAGGCCGAACGCGGCGGCTTACGTCTTGTGCGACGAAAGCGCGCCCCTAGCGCGGCTGCCCTCGGATCATCGACATGAAACGCGACTGCTCCGCCGGGTTGTCGCGGAACATGCCGGTGTAGCGGCTGGTGAAGGTCAGCGCGCCCTGCTTGCCGATGCCGCGCACCGACATGCAGGTATGCTCGGCCTCGATCATCACGGCGACGCCGCGCGGCTTGAGGACTTCATCGATCGCGGCAGCAATCTGCGCTGTCAGGTGCTCCTGGGTCTGCAGGCGATGCGCGAAGATGTCGACCAGGCGGGCCAGCTTCGATAATCCCACCACCCGCTCGATCGGCGTGTAGGCGATGTGGGCCTTGCCGTAGAACGGCATCACATGATGCTCGCAATGCGATGTGAAGTGGATGTCGCGGATCAGCACGAAATCGTCGTAGCCCGCGGTCTCGCCGAAGGTGCGGTTGAGCACCTCGGCCGGACACTGATGATAGCCCTGGAACAATTCGTCATAGGCTTCCACCACCCGACGCGGCGTATCCAGCAACCCCTCGCGGGCCGGGTTTTCGCCGATATAGGCCAGCAGGGTTTGCACCGCATGCTCGGCCTCGGCACGGGACGGCCGCGGCTGATCCGGCCAGATCGCCGCCGCCAGAAATTCCGAAGGGTCGAGTTCGGCCGGGCGGAATTCCTGGCTCTTGCCGTCGGGGGCTTTTCCGCGAATTGGCTTGATGATTGCGTCCATCTTCTCTCCGTTCGACCGGTCCTGGGGAAAACAGACCGGAGTGTCACCGGGCAGACGGAGGCAGCATGGCCGCCGGACGCCTGAGTCCCATTATACGATCAGTATCCGGGGCCGCCGGGCGTCCCTCGAAACGGCCGGATTGTATTTCCGGCACCTGGATCCCTATATAAGGCTCAGTTCCGCGGTCGCCAAGGGTTTCACAGGGGCGATTGCCCACCGGACAGCCGTCAAGCGCAAGATCAATCATCATGCTGAACGACATCTACAACAAGCGCATCATCGAACTGGCCGGCAATATTCCGCGGCTCGGCCGGCTGGCCGACCCCGACGCCAGCGCCACGGCGCATTCGAAACTGTGCGGTTCTACCGTCAAGGTCGACCTCAAGATGGACGGCCCCATCGTCACCGACTTCGCCCATGACGTAAAAGCCTGCGCGCTCGGCCAGGCGTCGTCGTCGATCATGGCAAGCCACGTGATCGGTTCCAATGCGACCGAATTGCGCGATCTGCGCGAAACCGTCCGCAAAATGCTCAAGGAAAACGGCGCGCCGCCGCAAGGCAAATGGGCGGATATCGCCCTGCTCGAGCCGGTGCGCGACTACAAGGCGCGCCACGCCTCGACGCTGCTGACATTCGATGCCGTGGTCGATGCGATCGGGCAGATCGAGGCCAAGACAGAGGCGAAGGCCAAACAACCGGCCGCCGCGCAAGGCTAATCAATAAAGGCTGAGCAAACCGTTATCGCGGCTGCGCGACCGGAGCGATCACCGCCGCGCCGCCGGTCGGAGCCGCGGCCTCGGCGGTCTTGGTGGGTTTTGCCGGCAGCGAGATCTTGGCGTCTTCCGCCGCGCTGGTGGCGAAGCGATCCTGCGTCGGTTTTACCCCGAGGGCGACCGCCGCCACCGCGGCGCTGTTGTCTTGCGGCAGCACGTCGGCGACGGCATCGGTGGTGATCAGGTTGGTCAGCCGCAACTCCGCCGGCGACAATTCGTGCAGGTCTTCCCACGGCGGAACGTTGAGCGCGAGCGACAACAGGTCCCCGCTCCCTCCCATGTCGAAGGTGAACTTGGCGAGACGGCCGATGTCGCGCTCCACGATCATCATGTCCTGCGCGGTGTAGCTCGCGGCCCTGGCGTCGTCGGCGCGATCGCCCATCCAGATCTGATGGACCCGGACATGGGCGCCGTCGGGCACGTAACGCGCCTTGCCCGACAGCAGGAGAAACACGCACATCGATTCGCAATAGCCGGTAGGCGCGACGCTCGGCAGATCGCCGGAAGCGGTATGCGTGGCAATACTGGTACCGACCGTGGTCATCAGGCCGATATTGCGCCAGCGCCGCCCGAGCGCGATGGCATCGTTGACCGAGCCGCCGCTCGAATCCAGCACCACCGTCGCGCCATTGAGGTCACGGCTGCGGGCAAATTCGTCGAAATCCTTCGGGGTATCCGCGGTGATGATGCCGACCGCATTGATCCAGCCGCGGCAATGCGGCTGACATGCGATCCAGGTGAACCGCATCGGCAGTTTGCGCTCTTCGAGTTCGTTACCGGCGTGCACCGGACCGCCGAGCGCGGCAATGATGCCGGACGAAGCGAGACAGAGGGCGGCGGCACACAATAGCGGCCAGCCGCGAAATCCAGGCGACTTCACGAGCCTCAAGATGGTTCCTTCTCCGCGCTCCAAAGTCGAGCAGTGGTCGCGGCCCCAATCAATAGTACCAGCCTGTCATACAAGCGTTATGAAAAGGGTAACTTTGAGAACATCCAGCCGTCCATAGAACTTTTGCTGCAGGTGCACGGAAAGCGTACGATATTTCGTGATGTGTGACGCATTTGCCTATATCTGGCGGTTCCATGCATCGGAACCCGGCAGAATGACGCCCACCTTTTTGGCAAGTCGCTCATGAAGCATTCTTTGCAGTGTCCGGATTGCGCCGAGAAGCTGGCGCGGTTCCCGCGCAATCTCGGGCGCGCCGCGATCTGGATTTACCGGCACACGCTGTCGCCGCTGGTCGGCTACAATTGCCGCCATCTGCCGACCTGTTCGGTCTATGGCGACGAGGCGATCGCGCGCTTCGGGTTGTGGGGTGGTGGCTGGATGACGCTGGCGCGACTTTCGCGCTGCCAGCCCTGGGGCACCTCCGGCATCGACAACGTACCGCAGACCGCGCCGCCCGGCGCGCGATGGTATCTGCCCTGGCGCTTTGGGCGATGGCGCGGCGTCAACGGGCCCAAAAATTAGATCGCCGTTGGGCGCGGCATGTCCGTTCTGTTGCACCGCTTCCAAGCGAAAGGCGCATTGCTGCCACGATCGGAACCGGGACCCGTCATCCGCATTGTTCTGATAAGTTTGTCGTAACAAGACAAGCATGTTGGGAGGGGCAAAACAAATGCGCTGGAGAATCAGCCACCATGGCCACGACCCCCGTCAGGTTGATCTGATCGCCATTTTCGCCCTGCTCATCCTCATCGTCACGGCCTACCGATTTTTCTCAGACACGCCGAACGTACCCGCCACCACCGCGTTCATCGAGCCGAGCCAAAGCGTTCGCTGGTGACAGCAATCGCTCTAGCTTGATTCATCGGAACCACAGGAAACCTCTCGGCGGCTCACCGACATCTCGCGGCGGACGCGGCGGCTTGGGGCGCGGCGGCAGCGGCGCCTCGACAATTGGACTCGCCTCAGCGCTGCCTGAATCACTGGGAGGCACCCGGATGGCCAGCAGCAGGTTCGATTCATGCGGGCGCCAGCGGTAGCCGATGCCGAAATCCATCGGCTGGCTGTTGCGAAACAGCTCGGCATATTTCGGCTGATAGGTGCCGGGAAACTTGTCGATCGGCCCCGCATAGCGGCCGAACGGAAAGAACCGCCAGGCCTTCGGGTTATAGTTCGCCAGCGGAACGCCGGAATCGTCCTGGATCATGGTGGCGCTGTTGGCGAGCAGGAAATTGCGGACGGTGCTGAAATTACCGGAATGCAGCAGATAGGATGCGCTCTTGATCAGGCTGTTGCCGGGCGCCAGCGTCTCGCAGAATTTCAAGAAGCCTGAGTTCTTGACGCCGCTGTTGGAAAGATCGGTCGAGAAATAATACAGCGTCTTTTCCACGCCGTCGCTGCCGGCGAAAGTGATCTTGACGCCCTGCGTCAGGTTCTTGCCGGCGGTGGTCTGCGGCAGCTCGGCACCCTTGTCGTCGATCGTGACCAGCGTGACGTTGCGGATGGTCTTGCCCGAGCGCGCCAGGAAGACATACAGCAGCGGCGCGGTGCCGTTGAGCTGGCCGGCGTGCAGATCCGTCTTCATCATTTTAGTGATGAAGAAGCTGAAGGTGAGGATCGTGCTCAGCGACCGCTCGACGTAATAAAGCGATTGCCCGGCGCCGCCGCGCGGCAGGCGCGTCAGATCGGGTATCGAGCCGACCGGCTCGAGCGCGCTCAGCACATAGGTCGTTGCCTTCGGATAGAAGGCGTCCGCATAAAGAAAGTCCGGACCGCTGAACATGTAGAACATCGTCGTCCGCGGCGCGGCGAGGTTGGCCGCCGCCCAGGTTCGGATCTTCGACAGCTGGCCCTGCTCCAACTGGCCGAACGCGGTGTCGAAAAATTTGGCGTGCCGCAGCCAGGACGGATCCTTGGTGAGCGCCGTCAGCGGCGATTCCGCCGACGGCGGCATTCCGGCCAGGAAGCGCGCCGTATCGTTCGCGCTGACCGCGTCGGCGCCGCGTGCCGGCATCGCGGCCATCAGCAACAGGCTCAAGGCGACGGCGGCCATTTTCGCGTGCTGAAACATCCCGGCCTGAAAAATCCTGGGCTGAAAAATCTTAGACTGAAGAATTTTGGGCTGAAACATTTTTATTCGCGGCCCAAAGATGCGGCGGCGGAGCTGCCATCCTGCCGCTTGCGGAAGACGGCATAAATCGCAAGGCCCGAAATCATAATCAAAATACCCAGAAACGACTGCAATGGCCGCTCAGTCAAAAGATAGTACATCATGAACAGTGTCACGAGCAGGAAAACCACCGGCGTCAGCGGATATCCCCAGGCGCGGTAAGGCCGCGGCAGATCGGGCCGTGTGATGCGCAGCTTGATGACGCCGAGCACGGTGAAGAACGAACAGAACAGCAGGCTGAACTGAATGAGATCGAGCACCGCCTCGAAACTTTCCGACAGCAACATCAGACTGGCGACTGCGAGCTGAAACAGGATGGCATAGGCCGGCGCTCCGCTGGTCGACCGGCGCGCGAACGCCCGCAACACCGGAATATCCTCGCCCATCGTCATCATCACGCGCGGGCCGATCCACATCATCGCGCTGATGGAAGACACCAGCCCGATGCAGATCATGGCGGCGACGATGCGCCCGCCGAGCTCGCCGAAAATATGACTGCCCGAGATCCGGGCGACATCGAGCTGCCCGGCCAGTTTATCGATCGGCGCGGTGTGAAGAAAAATCGCGTTCAAGGCGACATAGAGCACCAGCACGATCAGCGTTCCCGTCAGCAGCGCGCGCGGCAGGCTCCGCTGCGGGGTGCGCATCTCGCCGATGATGTAGGTCGCGGCATTCCATCCTGAAAAAGAGTACATCACGAAGACGAGGCCGATCGCGAACGGCGCGCTGGCGACGTAGCCGAGATCGGCCGCGGATGGCGCAAAGGAAATCGGCTGCGGCGTGCCGACCACGAAACCCGCCACCAGGAAAGCGACGATCAGCACGACCTTCAAGGTGGTCGAGATCAGCTGAAACGTGCTGGAGTGCCTGACCCCGCCGAGTTGCACCACTGACACCAGCCAGACCACGCCAAGCGCGAGCAGCAGCGGCGGCGCCCCCGGGAGTACCGCCTTGGCGTATTGCCCGAACGCCATGGCGGCAAGCGCGACAGGTGCGGCGAAACCGACCGTCGCCGACACCCAGCCCGCCAGGAAACCGAATGCGGGGTGATAGGCGCGGGTCAGGAAATTATATTCGCCGCTCGATCGCGGAAACATGGCGCCGAGTTCGCTGTACGAAAACACCCCGCAGAGCGCGACGATGCCGCCGATCACCCAGAGCAGCAAAATGGAAAAGCCCGAGGGGATGTCCTTGACCTGAAAGCCGAGGCTGGTGAAGACGCCGACGCCGACCATGTCGGCGACCACGATCGCGGTCGCCACCATCACCGAGACGGTCGAGCCTGCTCCGGGAAGCCGGCTGGGCGACGCCGTGCTTTCCGTCTCGAATGCTGCCATAGGCGTCCAGATCTCGGCGTCGCGGCTGAGCTTTGATTGTGCGGGCTGACCGTGGCCAATTCAAGTAGCGTTAACAGTGATTTAAATCACACCGCGTTTTGGTATTTTAATACCTCAAAGCGCCCGTGTGATCCCTTGGTCTGGTCGGAAACTCCCGCCCGACTCACAATCAGGACACGATTTCGTGCTTTTGATGACAGCTGGGAGTGGGGAAACTTCCGAAGCTGGGCTGACATCGCCGCACGCGCGGTCCGTCGGCGCCATTGGGGCAGTGGGTGGATGGTCGGAAGGACGTTTCTGACACCTGATCAGGCAGGCCAACCCTCGGGCACGTCACCGGGGCTGGGCCGTCGCGGATGGCGCCTGCTCGCGATTGCCAGTGTGCTGATCCCGCTAGCCGGTACCCTCGTTCAATGCGGCGGCTCGCCGAGTGCTTCCGCGCTGGCTGCCAACGCTGCCGTCGGCGATTCTTTCGACGATCGATATCCGGCCGTCGGCTTCAACGAGCGCTTCCAGGCCGTCCAGACCAGTTCGGTGCCGCGTCAGGCCCCAGCCGAGCCCAGCCGCAAGCGCATTGCAACGGCGGAGCCGACATACCAGGTGGCGTCGCTGGCGCCGCAGGTCCCGTATCAAAGGCCGGCGCTGCGCGAAGACCAGACCACGCTGGTCAGCCTGAAATCCTCCGCGTTTCCCTACCTCGGCAACAATCCGCGCACCGAGCAGCCGTTCCTGAACGTGTCCAGCGGCGAGCGCCGCGGCCATCGTGGCCTCGGCGGCCGGGTCTACTGGCAGGACGAGACATTCAACGACAACCGCGTCCTGATCCACGTCCCGAAAACGTTCGACGTCCGCAAGCCCGGCGTCATCGTCGTGTTCTTCCATGGCAACGGCGCGACGCTGGAGCGCGATGTGCGCGACCGGCAGCTGGTGCCGCAGCAGATCACCGAGTCCGGCGTCAACGCCGTGCTGCTGGCGCCGCAGCTGGCGGTCGATGCCGCGGATTCCAGCGCCGGCAAATTCTGGCAGCCCGGCGGGTTCAAGCGCTTCATGGCGGAATCGGCTGAGCACCTCGCCCGCCTCTCCGGCGATCCCGGCGCGGCCAAGGCCTTCGCGAACATGCCGGTGGTGATTGTCGGCTACAGCGGCGGCTTCGTGCCGACCGCCTACAGCCTGGACGTTGGCGGCCTCGGCAGCCGCGTCCGCGGCGTGTTCCTGCTGGATGCAGTCTACGGCGAACTCGACAAGTTCGCGTCCTGGATCGCCAACAACCGTTCCGCCTTCTTCGTCAGTTCCTATACCCGCTCCACCAGGCGGCATGAAGACGAACTGATCCGCATGCTGAGGGACAAGGGGATTGCGGTCTCCGACGACATGGATGCCCCGCTCAAGCCGGGCAGCGTGGTCTTCGTCGCTACGCCGGACGGCGTTACCCACCGCGACTACGTTACCCACGCCTGGACCGAAAAGCCGCTGAAGGAAGTTCTGGTCAAGATGGCCGAAACCCCGGCGCTGACCAGGATGGCGGCGACCGCCCCTCGCCCGTAATCCGGCCCGGCGGTACAGTTATCCGCTTTGATGGAATCACCTGTGAGTGTACGTCACCGCTATCGCAGCGTTGGGGACGACAAGTGCGTGAGGGGCTTTACAAGGTCGACTTCCATACCGTTCATGGCACCGGGAGCGGCGTGATCTATGCCATCGGCGGCAAGCTTCGCGGCGGCAACTCTGCCTTTGCATTCGTCGGCAGCTACAGCAGCGATGGCGAGAAAGTCTCGGCGAAGGTCTCGACGCTGCGGTACAATGACGACCCCAATTTCAAGCCACTGTTCGGCACCGACAGGATCACCCTCACCCTCAAAGGCGCCATCTGTGGCGACATGGTCGACTTCGAGGGTTCCGCGCTGCAATTGCCCGGCGTCGCCTTCCGGGCGGTACTTGCGCTGATCGAGGACTAGAAGTCCGGCTGCTCTTTCAGGATGAAGACATCCTGCGGGTCGCGATCACCGCGATGATCGCCAGCGCAACAAAACTCACCGATGCGTATCCGGGGCCGTAAGGCAGGTCACGGGCATAAAGCATTCCGCCAATCGCTGAGCCGAGCGCCTGGCCGATGTAGAGCACCGACGTATTCAAAGCGATCGATGCGGTGGCGAGCGCCGGCGCGGCGACCACGAGCCGCACCTGCTGCATCGAATTGGTTGAGGAAAAGCCGACGCCCCAGACCACGACGCCGATGACCATCGTGATCAGGCTGCCGGCGCCAAACGCCCAGATGCCAGTCCCGGCCAACAGGAACCCGGTGAACAACAGCGAGGTTTTGTAACCACCCCAGGAATCGACAATGCGGCTGGCGATCAGAAGGCCAACGATGCCGAATACACCGTAGGCCGCGAACACCAGGCCGGCCGTGTCGGAACCGGCCCCGGTCAACTGCTTGAGCAGCGGCGCCATGAAGGTGAAGACGACGAACTGGCCGCCCATCTGCAACGTCGTGATCAAAAGCAACATGATGATCAGCCGGTTGCCCGCGAGATCAGTCCAGGTCTTCAGGTCCACCGGTACCCCGAACAATCCGCGCGGCAGGCGCCACACCAGCAAAAGACAACTGAGCACGGCCAGCGTGCCGATGCCGTCATAGGCCACACGCCAGCCGTAGCGGCTGGCGATGAACGTCACCAGCGGCAGGCCGAATGCGGCCGCCAGTGACCAGCCCATGAATACATAAGCGATGACGCCG
>JAQGJF010000506.1 GCA_028290765.1 Tardiphaga sp. | reverse complement strand
GCTTCATCACATTGGCCGGGCTGAAGAAGTGCATGCCGAGCACGTCCTGCGGACGCTTGGTCACCGCGGCGATCTGGTCGATGTTGAGATAGGAGGTGTTGCTGGCCAGCACCGCGCCGGGCTTGGCGTGGGCGTCGATCGCGGTGAACACTTCCTTCTTCACCGCCATGGTCTCGAACACCGCCTCGATGATCAAATCAGCGCCCTTGACGTTGTCCAGGCCGACCACGCCGTTGATCAGCCCCATCCGCTTGGCCGGGGCATCGGGCGGAATGCCGCCGCGCGCGGCGGTCGCCTCGTAGTTCTTTTGCATCACGGCCATGCCGCGCTGGAGCTGCTCTTCGCCGGTTTCGATCAGCGTCACGGGTATCCCGGCATTGACGAACGACATCGCGATGCCGCCGCCCATGGTGCCGGCGCCGATGATGGCGACGCGCTCGACCGGGCGCGGTTTTGTCCCCTCCGGAACGCCGGACACCTTGGCGGCTTCGCGCTCGGAGAAGAAGGCGTAGCGCTGCGCCTTCGACTGGTCGCCGGCCACCAGCTTCAAGAAGCTCTCGCGTTCCTTCTTCAGCGCCTCGTCGAACGGCACGTCGAGCGTCCAGCTCACCGCCTCGGCGCAGGCCAGCGGCGCTTCCAGACCCCTATTGCGCTTATTCGCCGCAGCCGCGGCATTGGTGAAGATCGAACGGTCGGCCCTCGCCACCGCGAGCTTGGAATCGTCGTCGCGCAAACGCCGCAGCGGGCGTTTTTCCGCCAGCACTTTTCGCGCGAAGGTTTCGCCGCCCACCGCGGGATCGTCGACGATGTCCTCGATCAGGCCGTTCTTGAGCGCCTCGGTGGCGCCGATCGGATCGCCGGTGACGATCATCCTGACGCCGAGTTCCGGACCGACCGCGCGCGGCAACCGTTGCGTGCCGCCGGCGCCCGGCAAGAGGCCGAGCTTCACCTCGGGCAGGCCGAGTTTGGCGTCCTTGGTGGCGACGCGAAAATGGGCGCCGAGCGCCACTTCGAGGCCACCGCCGAGCGCGGTGCCGTGAATCGCGGCCACCACCGGTTTTGGACAATTCTCGATTTCGGAAATCACCTCGCCGAGACTCGGCGATTGCGGCGGCTTGCCGAACTCGGTGATATCGGCGCCGGCAATGAAGGTGCGCCCGGCGCAGGTCAGCACGATGGCCTGCACCTCCGGATCCGCACCGGCGCTCTTGATCGCCTCATAGATGCCGCGTCGCACTGCGGCACTGAGCGCATTGACCGGGGGGCTGTTGACCGTGACGACGGCAATCGCGTCGTTGCGTTCGAGCTTGACCACTTCGTTCACGAAACTCTCCTTGCGCAGCTGTTTTCTTGATTTCGCACAGCGGAATTCAATTCCGCATCTTGACAATGAGGGTTATTTTGAAGAGCGTCCCTTGTCAACGAGGTCCGCCGTCCAGGCCAAAATCCCGGCGAATATCCAGGGAACAATGAAACGTCCAGCCAAACCAGTGGCGACAGATCGCAGCTTCGTCGTGGCGTTGGCCCGCGGCCTTGAAGTATTGCGCGCATTTCATCCCACTGACGGGCTTCTCGGCAATCAGGAGATTGCGGCCCGCACGAAATTGCCGAAGCCAACCATTTCGCGGCTGACCTATACCCTCACCAAGCTTGGCTACCTTACACAGGTTCCACGGTTCGAGAAATATCAACTGGCGCCGGCGGCGATGGCGCTGGGTTATGCTGCACTTGCAAATCTCGGCGTCCGGCATTTGTCGGAATCGTTTCGCGAGGAAGTGATGCGCGAGACCGGCGGCGCGGTGGCGGTCGGCGGCCGCGACCGCCTCAGCATGATTTATTTCGGGCAGAGCCGTAACGGTGCGGTGGGCGTGCAGCTCGATGTCGGCTCCAGGGTACCGATCGCCACCACGGCGATGGGACGCGCTTACCTGTGGGCGCTGCCGGACGAGGAGCGCACGGCATTGATGCGCGAGCTGCGCGAACATTACGGCAGCCGCTGGCCCAAGATACGCGACGGCATCGAACGATCCGGCGAAATGGTGGAGCGGCATGGTTTTACGCTGTCGGTGGGCGAGTGGCAGAACGACGTGCACGCCGCCGGCGTGGCGCTCAAGCTCAATGACGGAACCGGACCTTACGCCTTCAACTGCGGCGCGCCGGCATTCCGTTTCACGGAAGAGCGACTGCGCAGCGACATTGGACCTCGCCTGGTGGCGATGGTAAGGAACATCGAATTGGCGCTCGGCGGCGCGGCGCCACACTCACAAAAACAAGAAGTAAAAAAATCCAGACCAGGAGGGAAAGTTGCACGTGTGGTCGAGGGGATCAGGTAGCGGCGATCTTCGCCGCAGCATGCCGCGTGGCTTTTTCACCTCTCCCCGCGCGCGGGGAGAGGTCGGATTGCCGCGGCGATGCAAAGCATCGCGGCGCAATCCGGGTGAGGGGGCGCCAGCGCCGGAACGCGGCTTCGCTGAATTCAATACTGCTGCCGGACGTGATTGGGTCGGTACGGCACCATTTGCCTCCGCCCAAGCGGAGACGCCCCCTCACCCGGAATCCTCGCTTCGCTCGGATTCCGACCTCTCCCCGCGCGCGGGGAGAGGTGACGCGGCCCGGAGCCTTGCCCGATGATCG
>JAQGJF010000495.1 GCA_028290765.1 Tardiphaga sp. | reverse complement strand
GCTTCTTCGAGGAGATCGCGGGCCCGAAGGAGATGTGGCTATTCCAGGACGAATTCCATCCGCTCGGCGGCGTCATGCAGCACTTGATCCCGTGGCTCGCCGATAGGGTGATGGATGCGTTCGACGGCAAATTCCAGCCCGGCTATGCCCGCCGCATCGAGCGCGAGACGCTGTAAGGCCATGCAGACAATACCCAGCCTCACCGTCGGCGACGATCCCGTGGAGCGCGGCCGGCTGCACGGCGCGCGCTTCGCACGCGAGGTGGCGGATAATCTGGAAACCTATCTGCGCCGCTTCGAAGCCTCCGGATTGACCCGCGCCGCCGCCGAGGCCGAAGGACTGCACTGGCTCGCGGCGATGTCGCGCCAGAACGAGGAATATGCCGCGGAGATGCGCGGCCTCGCCGAAGGCTCCGGCCAGAGCGACGGCGCCATCGCGCTGCTCAACGCACGCTACGAACTGGCCTTCACGCTGTTCGGCAAGGATGCGAAGCGCAAGGAAGAGCTGCTCTCGGTCGGCCCTGATGGTTGCTCGACCTTCGGCCTGCTGCCGGAAGTGACCGGCGACGGCCATACCTGGCTCGGCCAGAACTGGGATTGGCTCGAAGGCATTCACGGCCGGACCCTGGTGTTGCGCGTCAAGCGCACATCGCGGCCGAGTTTCGTCTGCCTGACCGAAGCCGGCATCGTCGGCGGCAAGATGGGCGTCAACGACCGCGGCATCGGCCTCGTCGAGAACGGCCTCGCCTCCAGCCATGACGGCCGTAATCCGCTGCAGAAGCCGTTCCATATGCGTTGCCGCGAGGTGCTCGACGCCGCGCGCTATGACGACGCACTGCGGCCAATCATTGACACCAAGCGCACCTGTTCGGCGAATTTCGTGGTCGGCCATGCCGACGGCGAGATCCTCGACATCGAAACCAGTCCCGACCACATCAGCTATCTGCATCCGAACGACGGCATCGTCACCCATTCGAACCATTTCATCGGTTCGGGTCATGGCGAATCGCAGATGGAAAAGATCGCACCGAACACGCTTTATCGTGCCTCGCGGCTGGAACGGCTGCTGCGGCGCCATGCCAGCTCGATCAGCTTCGAGCACATGCGGGCGGCGGCGCAGGATCATTTCGGCGCCCCCAACGCGATCTGCCGCCATCCCGACGAGACGATGCCGGCGGCCAAGCGCACCATGACGACCGGCGCGGTGCTGATCGACCTCAATGCGCGGGTGATGCACGTCGCCAACGGCCCGCCCTGCTCCTACCCGTTCATTCCCTTCCCGATCGACGAGGCATGACCATGCATCCTGATATTCCGATTCCCCCGCAGCCGATCACCGAACGTCCATTCTCGCGCATGGACAAGCCGTTCCCGTGGCCGAACGGCGCCCGCTGCGCGGTGATGCTGACCTTCGATTTCGACGCCGAGACGCTGTGGTTCTCGCGCGATCCCGACAACGTCCGCCGACCGGGCATCCTGAGCCAGGGCATCTATGGCGGCCGCGTCGGCGTCCACAAGGTGATGGACCTGATGGCGGAAGAACAGATCAAGGCGACGTTCTTCGTGCCTGGCTGGACCGCGCAACGCTACCCGCAGGCTGTGGAACGCATTCTGAAAGACGGCCACGAGATCGGCCATCACGGCTATCTGCACGAATGGATCGATCCGGATTTTCCCGACAAGGAAGAAGAGGCACTCGAAAAGGGACTGGCCGCGCTGAAGCAAGTCGGCGGCATCAGGCCCAAGGGCTACCGCTCGCCGGGCGGTGAATCCAGCACCAACATGATCCGCCTGCTGCACGAAAAAGGTTTTGTCTACGATTCGACCCTGATGGACGGCATCGTCCCCTACCGCCATGAACTGGCGGACGGCAAACCCGGCCCGATCGAGATTCCGTGGCACTGGTCGATCGACGATGCCGCCTATGCGCTGTTCTCGATCCGCAACCCGCGTCCGATCATGACCAACAGCCACGTGCTCGAAGTCTGGCTCGACGAGTTCCGCGAGATCTATCGCTGGGGCGGCCTCGTCGACGTGGTGATGCACCCGCAGGTCTCCGGCCGCCCGTCGCGGATCGCCGCACTGCGCAGCTTCATCCAGGAAGTCCGCAAATTTCCCGGCGTGTGGTTCGCCACCGGCACGCAGATCGCGGAAGCCTATGCCGCGGCAGAGGCGGGCCTGAAATGATCGATTATGTGATCCGCAACGCGCGCCTCGTCGGCCGCGACAACCTCGTCGACATCGGCTTTGCCAAGGGCCGCGTCGCGGCGGTGCAGTCCGGCCTGGTCTGCGACGCGCCGTCCCACGACGCCGAGGGTTGCCTGTGCTGCGCCGGCCTGGTCGAGACCCACATCCATCTCGACAAGTCCCACATCATCGACCGCTGCGGACCGGAACCGAGCCGGATGGCCGACGCGGTGAAGCGCGTCAAAGCCGTGAAGAAGGATTTCACCGTCGAGGACGTCACCGCCCGCGCCCGGAAGACGCTGGAGAACTGCCTGAAGAACGGTACCACCCGCATGCGCACCCATGTCGAGGTCGATCCCGGTGTCGGCATGCGCGGCTTCGAGGGCGTGCAGGCGCTGGTCGACGAATATAAATGGGCCATCGATATCGAGCTCTGCGTGTTTCCGCAGGAAGGCCTGACCAACAACCCCGGCACCGACGAACTCTTGGTGGAGGGCCTCAAGCGCGGCGCCCGCGCCATCGGCGCCGCCCCCGGTTACGATACCGACCATGCCGGTCAGTTGAAGCGGGTGTTCGAACTCGCCCGCGAATATGACGCCGAGATCGACATGCATGTCGATTTCGGCAACACGCCGGACGACCCGGACGCGGTGCTGATCTGCGAGTTGACCGAGCAATATCGTCTCGGCGGCCGCGTCGCGATCGGCCATGCCACCAAACTCGCGACCCTGCCGCCCGACCAGCAGAAGGCGATCGCCAAGCGCCTCGGCAACGCCGGTGTGGCAGTCACGATTCTGCCGGCCACCGATCTGTTCCTGATGGGCCGCGACCAGGACTATAATGTCCGGCGCGGGCTGGTGGACGCCAATTTGTTCGTCGAGCAGGGCTGCAATTGCACGATCTCGACCAACAACGTCATGAACCCGTTCACACCGTTCGGCGACGGCTCGCTGATCCGCATGGCGAACCTGCATGCCAACGTCTTGCAGATCAGCCAGGCTGAGCGCATCGCCGAATGCTTCGAGATGGTCACCACCCGCTCGGCGAAGCTGATGAACCTGAAGGACTACGGCATCGCCGAGGGCAATCCGGCCGACGTCGTCATTCTCGACGCCAAGGACCCGCGGCATGCGGTGGCCGAGGTGCGCCATCCGCTCGCCGCTTTCAAGAACGGAAAGCGCACGTTGACCCGGCCTCGCGCCGAGCTGCATTTTCCGGGGTGATTAATGGCAGCATCGCCTCTCCGTCATTGCGAGGAGCTCTTGCGACGAAGTAATCCAGTTCTTTCTTGTGGCCTCTGGATTGCTTCGCTCCGCTCGCAATGACGGGGTAAATGCTTTGCCCAGCTAGCTAACTCTTCACTTCGAGGTAATCTGACATGGCGTCGAAATCGATCCGCATCCTGATGGACGGCGTCACTGGGCGGCTCGGCCAGAACCAGCATCTGATCCGCTCGCTGCTGGCGATCCGGAACGAAGGAGGGCTGGTGCTTGCGAACGGCGACCGGCTGGTGCCGGAGCCGGTGCTGCTGGGCCGCAATGCCGAAAAACTTGCAACGCTCGCTTCAGCGCATGGCGGCCTCGCCTGGTCGACCGATGTCGCGGCCAGCCTCGCCGATCCCGCGGTCAAAATCTATTTCGACGCCGCCTTGACGGCGGGCCGGGTCGGGCGCGCCAAGCGTGCCATCGCCGCAGGCAAACACATCTATCTGGAAAAGCCGGTCGCGGATTCGCTCGACGATGCGCTCGATTTGTACCGCGCCGCCAAGGCGGCCGGCGTCAAGCACGGCGTGGTGCAGGACAAGGTGTTCCTCCCCGGCTTCCATAAACTGCGCAAGGTGCGCGATGCCGGCTTTTTCGGCCGCATCCTGTCGGTGCGGCTCGAATTCGGCTGGTGGGTGTTCGACGGCGAGCTCTACCCGTCGCAACGTTCGAGCTGGAACTACAAGAAGCGCGAAGGCGGCGGGCTGATCCTCGATATGTTCCCGCACTGGCGCTACATCCTCGAAGACCTGGTCGGCAATATCGAGGCCGTCTCCTGTCGCAAGACCACGCAGGTGCCGAAGCGCCGCGACGAGCGCGGCGACCCCTATGACGTCGATGTCGAGGACGAGGTATTCGCGACCTTGCAGATCGAAGGCGGCATCCTGGCGCAGATCGACTGCTCCTGGGCCTCGCGCGTCAAGCGCGACGACATGCTGACCATGAAGATCGACGGCACCCTCGGCTCGGCGGTGACGACGCTGCATCGCTGCTTCATCCAGCCCCTGGCCGGAACACCGAAGCCGGTCTGGAGCGTCGATGTGCTGCAGGCCACGGATTTCAATGCGCAATGGCAGGAAGTGCCCGACGTCGACGTCAACAAGAACAGCTATCGGTGCGGCTGGGAGCTGTTCCTGAAACATGTCGTCGACGGCACGCCGTTTCCTTCGCCGCTGCTCGCAGGGGCAAAGGGCGTGCAACTGGCGGAGGCGTGTTATCGGAGCGATGCGGAGCGGCGGTGGATCGATCTGCCGGTGCTGTCGTAAATTCCGCCCCGCTCGCGGCCGGGCCAAGACCTGGTCGAAACGCAAGACCTGGCCGAAACGGCCGTCGGTTGCAGAACGCCGGTCTAGATTCTTCACATGCATTTCCGATACGCAACGCTCCAGGAAGGACGGCCTCTTGAAGATGCGTCGCAAGACTGAACTTGCCTCCTTTCAAGGCATCGTGCGCAATAAGTTTCCTATTGGATCGCGCGAGAACGCACTGAATTGACATTCGGATTATCCCGCGTACCTTTCGCCTGATCGGCCCAGCAAGAAAGGTTTTGGCATGAAACAGCGCAAAGCTATTGGAGCCGTTCGGTGGCTCGCTGGTATCGCGGCCGCCGGACTTCTGAGTGTGGTGGCGGCGATGCCGTCCAACGCCGCCGACCCGATCATACTTGGCGTGAGCGGCCCGCTCACAGGCCCCAATGCCCAATACGGTGCGCAATGGAAGACCGGCTTTGATCTGGCGCTCGAGCAGATCAATGGCGCAGGCGGCATCAAGGGCCGTCCGCTGCAATATGTCTTCGAGGACAGCCAAAGCGATCCACGGCAAAGCGTCACCATTGCGCAGAAATTCGTCAACGACCCGACGATTGTCGCCGAACTCGGCGACTTCTCGAGCCCTGCCTCCATGGCCGCCTCGCCGATCTATCAGCGCGCCGGTCTGGTACAGTTCGGATTCACCAACTCGCACCCCGATTTCACCAAGGGCGGCGATTTCATGTGGTCGAATTCCATCGCCCAGTCCGACGAGCAGCCGGCGCTCGCCGAATTCGTGGTGAAGCAACTCGGACTCAAGCGTCCTGCGGTGATCCACCTCAACACGGATTGGGGCCGTATCAGCAAGGACATTTTCGTCAAGGCCGCCAAGGACAACGGTGCCGAGGTCGTGGCGACGGAAGGCTTCCTGCCCGACGAAAAGGATTACCGTTCGACGCTGGTTCGGATTCGTGACGCCAAGCCGGATGGCATCGTCATCCTGGCGTATTACGCCGATGGCGCCCTGATCGCGCGACAGTTGCGATCGACCGGAATCAAGCTGCCGGTTGCCGCCGTCAGTTCGGTTTATTCGCCGAAATTCCTGGAGCTTGGCGGCGATGCGGTGGAAGGAATCTATACCAAGGCCAATTTCTTTCCGGACGATCCGCGCCCCGAGGTCCAGGCGTTCGTCAAAACCTATCAGGCGAAATACGGCAAGGACCCCGACAATTTCGCAGCAACCGCTTACGACACGATCGTGCTGTTCGCGGAAGTCATCAAGCAATACGGCACCGACCGCAAAGCGATCCACGACGGGCTGGCCAAGATCAAGGATGTGCCCAGCGTGGTCTTTGGCAAGGTGGCCTTCGATACCCAGACCCGCCGCGTGCTTGGAGCCAAGACCATCAACCTCGTCGTCAAGAACGGCAAATTCGCGGCGTGGGATGGCACCAAGCCGGTTGTCAACTGACGCGGTCGGCGCTGGATGCCTGTTGCGACCTCGGCGCGGCGGGGACTGAAGCTGCGACGGAATAGGATATACCTGTGAGTTCCTGGTTCGACTACACCATCAACGGTCTCGTGGTCGGAAACATCTATGCGCTGCTGGCGGTCGGGCTCGCGCTCATCTTCGGCGTATCCAACCTGATCAACTTCGCTCACGGCTCCGTCTACACGGTGGGTGCCTATGTCGGACTGGTCTGCATCACCTATTTGCACACGCCGTTGCCGCTGACGGTTCTGATCGTCGTACTGTCCTGCGGATTGCTCGGCATCCTGATCGAGCGGATCGGACTGCGTCCGCTGCAGGGGCGCGCCCGCATCGCCCCGCTGCTCGCCACCATCGGGATCGGCCTGGTCCTCGACCAGTTGGTGCAGCTGATATTCTCGGCGCAGCCGCGCGCGTTGCCGAGCCAGGTGCCGGATTGGCGCTTCGAGATCGGCGGTGGCTCCATTGGCGCCCTCGATCTCCTGATCGCCGGAATCGGGCTGGCAAGCACCGCCGTGCTGTTCGGATTTCTGCGATTCTCCAAGCTCGGCTGGGCGGTCCGCGCCACGGCGCAGGATCGCGACGCGGCACAGCAGATGGGAGTCGATGTCGACACCGTGGATCGCACGGTGTTCGCGGTTGCCTCTGCGCTTGGCGGATTGAGCGGGCTCCTGGTCGGCATGTACTACAACAACATCAGCCCGGCCATGAGCTTTCAGGCAACCCTGAAGGGGGTGGTGGCCGTGGTGATCGGCGGCGTCGGAAACGTGCCCGGCGCCATCTTCGGCAGCGTGTTCCTTGGGCTGGTCGAGAGTTACGGCATCGCCCTGTTCGGGACCAGCTATCGCAATCTGTTCGCCTTCGTCATCCTCATTCTCGTGCTTGTTTTCTGGCCGAACGGCCTGTTCGGCGGTCGTGGGACGACCCCACCGGAACCGATGACCGGTACGTTCATCGCGCCGAGCCGCCCTGTTCGGCTGCCCGCCTGGCTGGGTCCGGCCCTGATCGCGGCAAGCGCCGCGCTGCCCTTCGTGATCACCTCGCCCTATATCATTCAGACCCTCAGCAACGCCTGGCTTTATGGGATGCTGGCGCTGAGCCTGACGCTCGTCGCCGGAACCGCGGGACAGATCTCGCTGGGACACGCGGCCCTGCTGGCGATCGGCGGCTATGCCTCGGCGCTGCTGGCGCTCGATCTCGGCGTACCGGTTCTTGTCTCGATTCCCGCGGCCGGCGTCGTGACAGCGGTCATCGGCATGCTTCTGGTGTATCCGGCTTTCGGCCTGCGCGGTCACTACATCGCGATCGCGACCCTCGGCATCGGCGAGATCGTCAGCCTGGTGATCCTGAACTGGGAAAGCCTGACGCGAGGCCCGATCGGAATCTCGGGAATCCCGCCGCTGGCCGTCGGCAGCCATCAATTCTATTCCGCCGCCGATGTCTACTGGATCACCCTTGCCATCGTGATCGCGCTCGCCCTGATCCAGCGGCGGCTTTTGAGTTCCCATATCGGCAGAACGCTGCGGGCGATGCGCGACGACGATGTCGCGGCCCGCGCCTACGGCATCAGTCCCAATCGCTACAAGGCGCTGGCCTTCGGGTTCAGCGGCTTCGTCGCCGGCATCAGCGGCGCCGTTACCGCGCACCTCTATTCCTATCTCAACTTCGAAACCTTCACGTCGCAAATATCGGTGCTGGCGCTGACGATGGTGATCCTCGGCGGCATGGGCAATGTGTTCGGCGCCGTTGTCGCTGCCGCCGCGCTGGTCGGTCTGCCCGAGATTTTCCGCGTCGCGGCCGACTATCGCATGCTGGTCTATGGACTGGCGCTGTTGCTGCTGATCCGCTTCCGCCCGCAGGGCCTGTTCGGGACGGTCTGAATGAAGCCGCAGGTAACCCACATGAACGAGCGTCGCGCCAGATGACCATGCTCCTGGAGGTCTCCGCGCTGGTGCGTCGCTTCGGCGGCGTGGTCGCGGTCAACGGCATCGACCTCAGCGTCGCCGAGGGCGAGATCGTCTCGATCATCGGACCGAACGGCGCTGGCAAGACCACCCTGTTCAATCTCATCAGCGGGGTCGACCGTCCCGATTCCGGAACCGTCAAATTCCGCGGCGAGACCGTCACCGGGCTGCAGCCGGAACGCATTGCGCTGCGCGGCCTCGCGCGGACGTTCCAGCACGGCCGGGTATTTGCCAACCTGACCGTGCGCGAGAACGTGCTGATCGGCGCGCATACGCGGCAACGCGCGGCGCGCTGGCCGGCGCTGTCGGCCGGCGCCGTGCTGGAGTTTTTCGCGGCACTGGTGCAGCCGGCCTGGATGCGGCGTGAACAACAGATGCTCGATCGCGAGGTGCGGGACATCCTCGGCTTCTTCGGCGACCGCCTGACGCCGCGCATCGACGATCCCGCGCATAGCCTGTCCTATGCCAATCGCCGCCGCGTCGAGATTGCGCGCGCGCTCGCGCTCGAACCAAAACTGCTGCTGCTGGATGAACCGACCGCGGGCATGAACCAGACCGAGACCGCCGAGATGCAGGCATTGATCGGGGAATTGAAGAAGCGCGGCCTGACCATCCTTCTGATCGAGCACAAGCTCGATCTGGTGATGCAACTGTCCGACCGGGTCATCGTCATGGACGACGGCGTCAAGATCGCCGATGGCCAGCCGCAGCAAGTGCGGCACGATCCGGCCGTCATCGAGGCCTATCTCGGACATCCGACGCTGGGCAAGGCGAACCAGGCCGTCGTGGCGGAGGCGTCCTGATGCATTCGCCTGTCGATTCCATTCCGGGCGCAACGTTGCTGGCTCTGGACCGCATCAATACGTTCTATGGCGCGATCCAGGCGCATTTCGATCTCTCGCTCCAGGTTCCGCAAGGCGAGATCGTCTGCCTGCTCGGCGGCAACGCCAGCGGCAAGTCGACCACCATGAAGATTATCCTCGGATTGGTGCAGCCGAAGAGCGGTACCGTTACCTTTGCCGGCGAAACCATCAGCGGCCTGCGCACGCCGAACATCATTCGCCGAGGCATCGGGTCGGTGCCGGAGGCGCGCCGCCTGTTTGGCGCCATGACGGTGCGGGAAAATCTCCTGATGGGCGCCTATCTCCGTTCCGGCCGGGCCGCCATCACGCAGGATCTCGAGCGCATTCTCGAATTGTTCCCGCGGGTGCGGCAGCGGCTGGATCAGCGCGCCGGCACTTTATCTGGCGGTGAGCAGCAGATGGTGGCGATGGCGCGAGCGCTGATGGGGCGGCCGAAACTGATCTGCATGGACGAGCCGACCATGGGATTGTCGCCGCTCTATGTCGATCGCGTGCTGGAACTGGTCCGTGACATCAATCGAGCCGGCACGACCATCTTCATGGTCGAACAGAATGCGAGCCTCGCCTTGCAGATTGCCCATCGCGGCTATGTCCTGCAGACTGGCCGGATCGTGCTGACCGGCTCGGCGCAGGACTTGCTGAATGACCCCCGCATCCGCGATGCCTATCTGGGCGGTGAGCAGGCGGCATGACGAATGACAAGCGGAGAACAAACGTGCGGGCAGGGTCAAAGCGTCTCGGTTTTTTCACAAGGCTGCTCGACCAGACCAGCGCCGCCGAGCGCTACAGGCTGGCGGCAGAACAAATCGTCCACGCCGAACGGCACGGTTTCGATTCCGCGTGGATCGCGCAACATCATTTCGACGCGGATGAAGGCGGCCTGCCAGCTCCGCTGGTTTTTCTCGCGACCCTGGCGAACCAGACAAGACGCATCCGGCTCGGCACCGGCGTGATCACCTTGCCACTGGAGCATCCGGTGCGCGTTGCCGAGGACGTCGCCGTTCTGGATATCCTGCTGGGCGGAAGGCTCGAGGTCGGCGTCGGCACCGGCGGTACGCCGTCGTCATTCGCCGCATTCGGACATGACAGCGCCCGGCGCGGCGCGATCTTTGCCGATCATATCCGAACACT
>JAQGJF010000455.1 GCA_028290765.1 Tardiphaga sp. | reverse complement strand
TCAGCCGTGGTGATGGCTTTGGCCGTCTCGTACAAACTGTCGCCGCTCCAGTTCGGATGTTCCTCATGAAGTTGATCGAACTGATAATTGTGCTCGCGCACAAATAAAGCCTGCAAGGCTGTCAGATCGGGGTTCTCCTGCGCCCGCACGTCGCCGGCTGCAAAGGCGTTGCCCTGATCGGTATTGACGACGGGCAGGTTCTGCCCCGCCGACATTTTCATGTGACCGTCAGCTGTCCGCAGGCTCGCTGCGGTGGCGGCATCGGATCCGTATACCTGCGATCCATCCAGCCAGCCTGTGACCGTGTTGATAGCGGTGGCCGGATGTCCGGCAACACCGGTCGAAGGATCGATGGCTACCCGCGTCACCGGAATGATGCTGCCGGGCGCCAGAAACGCATCGTCAGCCGGGACGGTGATCGAGATGTCCGTGGTGGTGCCCTGCTGCTCCAGATCCAGATCGTGATCGACGAACTGGCCCCACGCATACATCATGCCTGATAGCGCGACGCCGTTGTCGTCCGTCAAATGCGGGCCGTCCTCCCCGGTGTCCGCCTGCGCCACAACAATGTTGCTGATCTCGCGGGGGTTCGGCCCCGGTGTCATCGCATTGAATCCATCGGAGAAATTCGCCGGACCCACCCGAGCAAAGTCGGTGTCGGTTCGGTTCATGGTGGGATCCGCAAGATTGTTGCTGGAGCCGTCGATGGTACGGAATTGGAGCGCCATGGTTTACCCTCCCCTGCAGAGTGTATTGCCCCAGCGCCTCCTGCATTGGCTCCCTTGGAAATGGCGCTTTGATGATTCATTGTGATTGTTGCGTGGCTGTTGGGTGACATCACACAAGCTTTTCGAAGGCTGATAGTTGCCTGGCCAGAACCCGGGCCCTATCATTATTCTTCGCTTGATCCGCTTCAAGGCGCACAAACAAACAGAATTGGGGAGGACTCGGATGCGGCCGACATTTTCTCTTGCGCTCATTTCCAGTGCCTTGATCGGACTACTCCTCGCCGACGCGGCCGGCGCCGAGTCCCCACAGACTTTATGGATCAGCACCTGGACGGCCAGTCCGCAATCGCCGCGTGGGGTGATGCCCGCGAGTTTTTCGAACTTGACCGTTCGCCAGATCGCCCGGATCAGCATAGGCGGCAATAAGGTCAGGATCCGCTTGTCGAACGAGTTCACCACCAAACCGGTTCTGATCGGAGCCGCCAGCGTCGGGCTGATCGGCGGAAACTCGGATATTACCTCCGGAAGCTTGCGTCCTGTTACGTTCGGAGGATCGAAATCGATCATCCTCCTGCCAGGCGCTCCGGCGCTGAGCGATCCGGTCGAGATGAACGTCGCTCCGCTGTCCGACCTCGCCGTGAACTTGTATCTGCCGGCTGCCACGGACCTCGGCACTATTCACCAGGTTGGTCTCCAAACGGCCTTCGCATCCGCGGCGGGCGATTTCACGATGAGCTCCGAGTTCCCGGTCGTCGATAGATTCGCGAACCGCTTTTTCCTGGCGGGCGTCATGGTTGAACCGACTTCTCCTGCACGGGCGATCGTGACGTTCGGGGATTCAATCACCGACGGCACGAACTCGACCGCCAATACCAATAGCCGCTGGCCCGATGTTCTGGCACGTCGGCTGAAGGAAGCGGGTTCGCCTGTTGCCGTCCTGAACCAGGGTATCAGCGGCAACCGCATCCTCAGCGACGGCGCCGGCATCAACGCACTCGCCCGTTTCGAACGCGACGTATTAGGTCAGGCCGGCGTCTCGCATGTGGTGATCTTGCTTGGGATCAACGACATTGGATGGCCGGGCACGGCGATAGAACAGATCAGTCCGATCCGAACCGCGGACGAGATCATTGCCGGCTACAAGCAGATGATCGAGCGGGCCCATCTCCGCGGCATCAAGGTCATTGGCTGCCCGCTCACGCCATTCGAGAATGCCTTCGCAGGCATGCCCAACCAGGGATACTTCACGCCCGAGAAGGAGGCGAAACGCCTGGCGGTGAACGACTGGATTCGGACCAGCGGGCGCTTCGACGGCATCATCGATTTCGAACGCGTTCTCGGCGATCCGGGCCACCCATCTGCGATGAACGCAGCCTATGACAGCGGCGATCACCTCCATCCGAATGACGCCGGTTATAAAGCGATGGGCGAGTCGATTGATCTCAAGCTGTTTCAGTGATCGATTGGAGCCAGGCCGACCCGCACAACGTGGTAGTCGCGGCCAAAATAGATCAGGTTGTCCGCACAGTCCGATCTCTGCAGGGCCACCACGCGGCAAAACAACACGTCATGCGTGCCCACATTGGCGACGTCGATGATGCGGCAATCGAAGGCGACCGCACAATCGGCGAGAACCGGCGCGCCGGTTTCCAGCGTCGACCACACCGCTGCCGCAAATCTTTCGTCGACCGGAATCCTGCCGCCGAACAGCCGCGACAGCCGTTCGTGCCGGGCCGATAGCACGTTCACGCACACCACACCGTTCTTTGTCACGCCGGCATAAGCGGACGATCCGCGATTCATGCACACCAGCAGGGTCGGCGGATTGTCAGTCACGCTGCAGACGGCAGACGCGGTGAAACCGGCGCGGCCCGCGCGACCATTCGTGGTGACGATATTGACCGCGGCGCCGAGACACGCCATCGCATCGCGGTAGTCCTGGCTGGCGACGAGATGCGGAGCGGCGGCGCCGGACGCGTTCATGAATTTTCCGCCCTTATTCGAGAAATGAATGGACCACGACGGCTTTCGGCATCTCTCGGTCTCCTCAAGCCGCGACCGGACCGGGCGGATCGGCGAAAGCAAGATCACGCAGCACCTGCGCGAGGACGGACGCGCCGGCGGCAACGTGTCCAGGCTCCGCCCATTCGTGCTCCACATGGCTCGCGCCGTCCCGGCAAGGGATAAAAATCATCGCGGCCGGGCAGACCTTGGCGAGATGGCGCGCGTCGTGACCGGCAGCAGACAGGATGGCCGTGGCCGGCAAGCCCTGGTCGTGCGCCGCTTGTGCGATGCGTTCGCGTAGCTTTGAGTCGAAATCATTCGACGGCGCATCGACCAGTGGCATGACCGTGACCGCGCAAGGCGGCGCGTGGCGTTGGCAGAGCGCCGCGACGCGGGCGCCGGCCGCGTCCAGCGCCACATTGTCCGGGTGCCTCAGATCGATGCTGAAGCTGACGCGCGACGGCACCACCGACGGCGCGTTCGGCTCAACCGTGACGCGACCGATCGTGAACTTGATCTGCGCATCGATCGCGCCGATCTCGGCGTGGAGCGCGGCCGCCATCCGCGCGAAAGCGGCAACCGCGTCGCGCCGCTCCTGCTGCGGCAGCGTGCCGGCGTGGCCCTCGGCGCCTCCGACCGACACCTGAAACGTTTTCTTGCCCTGGATGCCGGTGACGACACCGATGACGCGGTCCGCCGCTTCGAGCAGCGGCCCCTGCTCGATGTGCAATTCGAGATACGCGGCAGCCAAAAAGCCGAGCGGCTTCTGCGCCAGATCGGGAAATGCCGCATGCAACCGATCGAGCGCTTCACCGACGCTGATGCCACTCGCATCGCGCACGGCGCGGATCGCCTCGATGCCGCGCGCGCCGGTAAAGGCTTCCGAGCCCATCATGCCAGGCGCGAAACGGCTGCCCTCCTCGTTCATCCAGGCGACGATGATCACGTCACGCCTCGGCGTTTCGCCCCGCTCCGCGAACCCCACCACGGCTTCGAGTGCGGCCATGACACCCGTCGCGCCATCGAACTTTCCGCCGGTCGGCTGGCTGTCGAGATGACTGCCGACGAGCAGCGGCGGCGCCGCGCGATCGCGCCCGGCCAATGTCAGGAACAAATTGCCCGCCGCATCGGTCGCCGCCGTCAACCCTGCCTCCTGCGCCCACCCGATCACGCGACGCCAGGCCACGATCTCGCCGTCGCTCAGCGCCTGGCGGTTGACGCCGCCGGCGGCAGTCGCGCCGATCTCGGCGAGCGCCATCAACCGCGTCCAGAGCCGATCGGCGTTGATCAGGGAAACGAGCGCCATCGATTCTTGGGTCATGGATTTATTTGGTGCGCATGATCTGGCCCGGCAGCGCGCGCGGATCGCGCGGCAGCCAGCGGCCGGCCTCGACCTGCGCGATAAATTCGGCCAGTAGCACATTGAACGCCGCCGGCTCCTCGAGGTTGAGGGTGTGGCCGGTTTTGGGGAAGACCGAAAGCCCGCAGGCCGGAATCGTCTTCTTCAGGAAGATGCCGGGTTGCAGACAATGATCGTCCTCGTCGCCGACCACCACCAGGG
>JAQGJF010000447.1 GCA_028290765.1 Tardiphaga sp. | reverse complement strand
ACGCCGATGCCGCCGGCCCGGGCTCGGTACTCGCCGCGCAAATGGCACTCGAGGATTTCGGCTCCGTTGGGCCAGGAATCAAAGTCGAAGTGGTATCCGCGGATCATCAGAACAAGCCTGATGTCGGGGCTGCGATCGTGCGCCGCTGGCTGGATGTTGGCGGCGTGGATGCAATTCTGGACGTGCCGAATTCCGGGGTTGCTTTGGCGGTCAATGAAATCGTGCGCGGCTCCCGCCATGCTTTTCTGGCTTCGAGTACGGCGTCCTCGGATCTGACCGGGAAGGCATGCTCTCCAAATACCGTGCAATGGACGTTCGATACGTGGTCCATCGCCAACGCGACGGTCAAATCCGTCACCGAACGCGGCGGATCATCCTGGTTCTTTCTCACGGCGGATTATGCGTTTGGATATGCGTTGGAACGTGACGGCGCGGCGGCCATCGCAGCCAACGGAGCAAAGGTAGTCGGATCTGTTCGTCACCCGATAGGAACCTCCGACTTCTCATCGTTTCTGCTCCAGGCCCAATCTTCAAAGGCCAAGGTCATCGGACTGGCAAATGCCGGCGGCGACACCAGCGTCGCAATCAAGCAAGCGTCAGAGTACGGAATTCCACAAGGCGGCCAAACCCTGGCTGCCTTGCTGGTTTTCATCTCGGATATTCATGCCATTGGATTGCCAACCGCTCAGGGGCTGCTCTTTACGGAAGCGTTCTACTGGGACCTGAACGACCAGACCCGGGAATGGAGCAGGCGTTTCGCGGCGCGCAACAACGGCAAAATGCCGACGATGAATCACGCCGGAGTTTATTCCTCGATTCTGGCATATCTCGGCGCAGTGAAGGCAACGAATTCCGATGACGGCGCTCAGGCGATTGCGAAAATGAAGGAAAGTCCCATTCAAGACAAGCTGTTCGGCCGGGTTGTCGTGCGCGCCGATGGTCGCGCAATCCATGACATGTACCTGTTCAAGGTCAAGAAACCGGAGGAATCGAAGGGGCCCTGGGACTACTACACGCTCGTCAACACGATTCCCGCCGACGAGGCCTTCAGACCCCTCGACCAGGGCGGCTGCGTGCTCGTGCGGAAGTAACCAGCATGTCTCGTGGCATCGAGTGTGCAGTGGCCGCCGGCAGAAACCAACGACCCAGCGTGAGATCCAGGATGAACCACAATCCCAATCAGGTTCTGATCGTCGGTGGCGGACTAGGCGGCCTTTCCACTGCGCTGGCGCTTGGCAGGAAGGGAATGGCGGTCCGCCTCCTTGAGCAAAGCGAGCAGATCGGAGCGATTGGTTACGGGATCCAGATGGGTCCCAACGTGTTCCCGGCTTTCGAGCAATTGGGAATAGCGGACGCCGTTCGCAAGCAATCGCATATGCCAAGCGCCTTGTTGATGCTTGACGCCTATTCAGGCGAACAGCTGGCCGCCGTCCCTTTCGATGCCGCTTTCAGGAACCGGTTTAGCGAGCCTTACGTGGCGATCCATCGTGTCGATTTGCATAATATTCTCCTCGACGCCTGCCGAACGCTTCCCAACGTGCAGCTCGATCAATCGGTCACGGTGTCGGAGTTTCACGACCTGGGTGATCGCGTACGGGTATCGACGGCTGACGGGAAGTTCTTTGAGGGGGTGGCCCTGATTGGCGCCGACGGGCTGCGATCCGTCGTCCGGTCTCAAATGCACCCAAGGGACGAACCTCGCTCGATCGGATACGTCGCGCATCGGACAATCGTGCCGATGGAGTCCGTTCCTGGAAACGTTCGGCGCGACGAGGTCGTGCTGTGGGCCGGGCCTGCCTTTCATATTATTTATTACCCGTTGCGACGCTGTACCGAGCTCAACATCGTCGCGGTGTTCAAGACCGATACTTACGCTCAAAAGAAAGATCCTGAAGCGCACAAGGCGGAGTTGCGCAACATCTACCGCGATACGCACCCCGAGATGCAGGCGGTTCTCGGTCTGATGGATCTGTCGAGGCGCTGGCCGCTTGCCGACCGCGATCCCATCCGACATTGGGGCAAGGGCCGGGTCACATTGCTGGGCGACTCGGCCCATGCGACCCTCCAATCTCTGGCTCAAGGCGCGGGCATGGCCATTGAAGACGCCGTCTATCTGGCTGCTCTGCTGGATGTTGCAGACGGCGACATCGCCTCGGCGTTCCTGCAGTTCCAGCAAGATCGCGTCGTCCGCACGTCTCGCGTTCAGCTGGAATCCCGCGCATTGTGGGACGTCTATCATGCGGAGGACGAGATCGCGCGTGACGTGCGGCGTCAGCAGTATCAGGAACGCACGGCGGAAGACTACTACCGGTGTTTGGCCTGGCTTTGGAAGCCAATCGAGATGCCCACAGCGCTGGGTATCCGGCACAACTCCAGCGCCAATCCTGACGAATGCAACGATCGGACAAAACAGGAAGTGGCATTGTGACACTCGAACGCGAAACCATACAGCGCGTTACCCGAAGGCTGGTTCCGTT
The DNA here is from genome assembly GCA_028290765.1 of Tardiphaga sp. Next base: position 490 of record JAQGJF010000447.1, on the reverse strand, counting down.
TCTGGTGCTTTGCTACTTTCTCGCGTTTATCGATCGCGTGAATGTCAGCGTCGCGGCGCTGACCATGAATCGCGATCTGGGTTTCACGCAGGCCGTTTTCGGGTTCGGTGCCGGGCTTTTCTTTGTGACGTATTTCTTCTTCGAAGTACCGTCGAATCTGATCATGCAGAAAGTCGGTGCGCGCCGCTGGATCGCACGCATCATGGTGAGTTGGGGCGTGGTGGCCGGTGCGATGGCGTTGGTTCAGGGCGAGACAAGCTTTTATGCCCTCCGTCTGCTGCTCGGCGTCGCCGAAGCGGGTTTTTTTCCGGCCGTGCTTTTCTATCTGAGCTATTGGTTTCCCGAGGCCTATAGAGGCCGCGTGTTCTCTTACTTCCTGGCCGCGGTGCCTCTCGCCGGCATCATCGGGTTTCCGCTTTCCGGTCTGCTGCTGGGCCTGGACGGCGTGATGGGCCTGAAAGGTTGGCAGTGGCTCTATCTTCTGGAAGCG
>JAQGJF010000443.1 GCA_028290765.1 Tardiphaga sp. | reverse complement strand
GTCACACGTGGCGCAGGCAGAGACTCCGAATCCCCTGAACGTCTCCTCAGAGGGAACCCCGAGCCACTTAGCCTGCGCGCCCGTCGCATAGATCAATGCATCGCAAAGATACTGGTCTCCGCTATCGCCAATCAGGCGAAACGGGCGGGATTCAGTATCGATCGACACGACGTGGTCATAGACGATCCGCGTGCCCATGTGCTCGGCCTGTGCCTGCATCTGTTCGACGAGCCAGGAACCCTGGATAACGTTGGCGAAGCCCGGATAGTTCTCAACATCGGATGTAGTGACGAGCTGGCCGCCGGGCTGCATGCCCGTGAGCAGGATCGGACGCCGGCTGGCGCGGGCGGCATAGATCGCGGCCGTGTAGCCGGCCGGTCCCGCGCCGAGAATGATGATGTCGGTGTTGTGTTCGTTTGCCATCTTGTCCTTCCAGATCAGAACTTCTGCATTCCCCACCGTCGCACGGTTCGGCGCTCGATGGTCCGGAAGATCACACTTTCGACGAAGAGCCCGATAAGGATCACGCACAGCAGGCCGGCGAATACATTTGCGGTTTCAAGATTGTTGCGGTTCTCATAGATGAACCAACCGAGGCCGCCCTGCCCCGAACTCACGCCGAAAACGAGTTCCGCCGCGATCAGGGTACGCCACGCGAAAGCCCAACCGATCTTCAGCCCCGCAAGGATCGACGGCAGCGCCGCCGGGATCAGGATTTCGGCGACGAGGGACAATCTGCGGAGACCGAAGCAGCGACCCGCCATCCGCAACGTCTCGCTGACGGACTGGAATCCGGTGTGGGTGCTGAGAGCGACGGCCCATAGAACGGAGTTGATGATCACGAATACCAGGCTGCCCATGCCGAGCCCGAACCACAGAAGCGCAAGCGGCAGAAGTGCCACGGCCGGAAGGGGATTGAACATCGACGTCAGCGTCGACAGCACATCACTGCCGAAGCGCGTGGTCGAGGCAAGGATCGTGATCGCGGCCGCCGCAAGGATGCCCGCGGAGTAGCCAATCAAAAGCACCTTCATGGTCAGGAGAATGCGCATCCCGAGGCCGCCAGACATCAACGATGAGACGAGGGCAACGATGACTTCCGACAGCCGCGGCATCATCAGCGGATTGTCGAGATAGGTCGCATAACCTTCCCAGGCCACGGCGAGGATGCCAACGACGATGAACCGTCTGACTACGGTACTCTGGAGAATTCGAACATGCAGCGGGAGCGGACGTTCGACGTCGGCTGCCGGTTCGATGATGCTCGACAGTTCGAACTCGTCGCGGACCGGCGGAAGCCTGAGCGCTAGCTCAGCGCCATCGATGATCGTCATAGTCTATCCTCTCGGATGCCGCGGACAAGGCGTGAACAGCATTTGGTGGATCCGGCTGCAAAGGCTGCCGAATTCGCCGCTACCCTGGTCCGCGTAGGCGAACCGGTGGGCATTGAGCTCCGCTCGGACCTGCCCCGGGTGCGGGGTCAGCACAAGGATGCGCGATCCGACAATGACCGCCTCCTCGATCGAGTGAGTTACGAACAGGATGGTCGAGCGCGTGCCGTTCCAGAGTTCGAGCAGGTCGTCCTGCATCTTTCGTCTGGTCAAGGCATCGAGCGCGGCGAAGGGCTCATCCATCAGCAAAATCTTCGGTTCGATGGCCATCGCACGCGCGATAGCTACGCGCTGCTTCATTCCGCCGGAGAGCGTGTGAGGATAGGCGTCGGCGAATTTTTCGAGGCCAACCTTCGCGGTAAAGAGCTTCGCTCGCTCGAGCGTCTCCGCCGGCGACCATCGTTTGGCTTTCTGCATCGGGTACGCGACGTTTTGAAGGATCGTCTTCCAAGGCAGCAACTGATCGAATTCCTGAAACACCATCATGCGGTCCGGGCCGGGGGCATCGACAATGCGTCCGTCCAGCCGGATCTCTCCCGCCGCGGGTTTCAAAAATCCGCCGACTGCCTTGAGCAGCGATGACTTTCCGCAGCCCGACGCACCCAGCAAGATGAACCTGTCGCCGCGGTAAACATCGAAGCTCACGCCGTAAGCCGCCGTGACGATGCTGCTGTCGGTCTGATAGCGCAAGGTCACGTCCTTCAACCTTAAGATCGGCTTGGTGTCGGTCAGGTCGTAAGCCTGCTTGATCTGGGGCTGATTGATCATATTCATCCTCAGCTCCCTCTGCGTTCGTGGACAAACGGAAAGAACACATCCTGCCATTGCGCAGGTTTGGTCTTGATCTGTCCGTTGCGGTGCATGAAGTCCGCGTAGGCCAGTACGCCTCCGGGCGCGAGGTTGAATACGTTTTCCGGATCGCGCAAGATCCGCTCGACGTATTGCGCTGTCATGGATTTGGAGGGCTCCTGCTTGAGGTAGAGCGCGGCCGCCTTTGCCGGGTCCCCGGCAATCCGCGCCATGGCGGTTTCCATCGCTTTGACCACGGCCGCTGACACCTTGGGATTCTGCTCGACGAATTTGGTATTGGCCGCGAGCAGAACGAAGGTCGCCGATTTGCCCAGGATCTCTTCCGAACTCAAGACCCGATGCACGCGCTTGTCGTCGGCCTCGAACTGGGCGAATGGAGCGTTGGTGAAGTGGGCGGAGACCTCCGTTCCGGACAGCATCGCCGCCATCGCATCGGGGTGCGGCAAAGCCACGACACTGGTATCGAACCTCTTTGCATCGCCCAAAAGCTTTTCGGCCCCCATTCGGAGCACGATGTTTTGCGGACTTGTCGTGGCCGGAAGCGCGATTCGGTCTTGTGGCGAAAAGTCCTTAAGCGTCTTGATCCTATCGACGACCGTATTGAGAACCATCGGAAACGAGGAAGTACCCGCCAGACCCTTAACTCCGCCTCTGGTCTTCTCCGCGATGATCAGCAGCGAGGGCATGCCCATGACCCCCATGTCCGCAGTGCCCGCAAGCAGTCCCTCATTGACTGCGTTCGACCCGCTGACCCTTTGCAGCCTGAGTTCGATCCTGGCATCCCCCTGCTCTGCGAGCGCAGCGCCGAGCAATTTCTCCTCCTCGATCATCATGAGAGGAAGATACGAGACCCCATACTGGATGATCGCACGGACTTCCGTGGCCTGTTGCGCCCTTACCGGGCTGGGAGCAGCGACCGCCCCCGCAATCACTGCGAGAGCAGTTCGGCGTGAAATATGATTCCTTCCCATGCGTCCTCCTTGTGCCCTTGATACGGTCCGCTTCTAGCGGCGGATTTCACGTGCTGCTTTTCGACACGACCCCTTGATCGACCAAGCGATCCAGCTCGGACTGGGAAATTTCCAGCTCACCCCGGAGGATTTCGGCGGTATGCGCCCCCAACCGGGGCGGTGGATGGCGGTACTGAATCGGCGTCCGCGAAAATCTGATCGGATTGCCGATCATTTTCGTTGCCGGGCCGGCTGCTGAAAGGCCTTGCTCCACTACGAGACCGCGAGCCGCAACGTGCGGGTCGGCAAAGACTTCGTGCATCTCGTTGATTGAGCCGACCGGAATGAGTTCGGCCTCCAGCTTGCTCAGCAAATCGAGTTTCCGGAACGTCCGAATCCTGCTGCTGAGAATTTCGATCAGCGCAACGCGGTTACGAACGCGGTCCGCGTTCTTCTGGAACTGGGGATTCTCCGACAGTTCCGGAAGTCCAAGGAGCGCAACGAAACGCGCGAACTGGGTATCGTTGCCGACGGCGATCACGATGTGTCCGTCGCTGGTGGCGAACGCCTGATATGGCACGATGTTCGGATGGGCGTTGCCGTGCCGGGGCGGCGTCTTGCCCGACGCGAGGAAATTCATCCCCTGGTTGGCGAGCGTTGCGATCTGTACGTCGAGCAGAGCCAGATCGATATGCTGACCTTTGTCGCTGCTTCGTCGCTCGTTGAGGGCGGCCAGGATGGCAACCGCCGCGTAGAGACCCGTAAAGATATCGGCGACGGCGACCCCGACCTTCATCGGTTCTCCGTCGGGATCCCCGGTGATGCTCATCAGACCGCCCATGGCCTGCACCAGCAGGTCGTAGCCCGGCTTGTCCTTATAGGGACCGCTCTGGCCAAAGCCGGATATCGAGCAGTAGATCAGGCGGGGATTGACGGGGGAAAGTGCGTCGTAGTCGAGCCCTAGCCGTTTCAAGCCGCCGACCTTGAAGTTCTCGACGACAACGTCGCACGACTTCGCGAGCGAAGCGGCGATCTCGCGGCCTTCGCGGGAGTTCAGATCCACGCCGACCGATTTCTTTCCCCTATTCGCGGCAAGGTAGTAGGCGCTGAACAGATCAGCCTCGTGTTCGCCGACGACAAACGGCGGTCCCCAGCCGCGTGTGTCGTCCCCCTCTCCTGGCCGCTCGATTTTGATAACCTCTGCGCCGAGATCGGCCAAAAGCTGGGTCGCCCACGGCCCAGCCAGTATCCGGCTGAGATCCAGAACGCGCAGTCCCGTCAAACATGCATTCATGACCGCCTCACGAGAATGCCTGGATGCCAGTGATGGCGCGGCCGAGGATCAACGCATGGACGTCGTGCGTGCCTTCGTATGTATTGACTGTCTCTAGATTTTGCGCGTGGCGCATCACGTGGAATTCGCTGGAGATGCCGTTGCCGCCGTGCATATCCCGCGCCATGCGCGCGATATCCAGCGCCTTCCCGCAATTGTTACGCTTCATGATGGAAATCATTTCCGGCGCCATCTGGCCGGAATCCATCAGGCGTCCGACCTGCAACGAGCCCAGCAGCCCAAGCGCGATCTCGGTCTGCATGTCGGCAAGTTTCTTCTGCACCAGTTGTGTGGCGGCCAGCGGCCGGCCGAACTGCTTGCGGTCGCGCACGTATTGCCGCGCGCGAAAAAAACAATCTTCCGCCGCGCCCATCGCGCCCCAGGAGATGCCGTAGCGCGCGCGGTTGAGGCAGCCGAACGGCCCCTTCAGGCCGGACACATTAGGCAGGATGTTCTCCTCCGGAACCACCACGCCATCCATCACGATTTCGCCGGTGACCGAGGCGCGCAAGCTCAGCTTGCCGTTGATCTTCGGCGCCGAAAGTCCCTTCATGCCTTTTTCGAGGATGAAGCCTCTGATCTGGTTGTCGTGGGCGGCCGACTTCGCCCAAACCACGAACACATCGGCGATGGGCGCATTGGAAATCCACATCTTGGAGCCGGTGAGACGATAGCCATCGGCTACTTTCTCGGCACGAGTCTTCATGCCGCCGGGATCGGAACCAGCATCGGGCTCCGTCAGGCCGAAACAGCCGATCCACTCACCGCTCGCCAGTTTCGGCAGATACCGCTTGTGCTGGGTTTCGTCGCCGTACGCATAGATCGGATACATCACCAGCGACGACTGGACGCTATTCATCGAACGGTAGCCGGAGTCGACCCGCTCGATCTCGCGTGCAACCAAACCGTAGGAAACATAGCCGGCGTCGGCGCAGCCGTAATCTTCCGGAAATGTCACGCCTATGAGGCCAAGCTCGCCCATCTCGCGGAAGATCTCGCGGTCGGTCTTCTCCTCAAGATAGGCCTGTGTCACGCGCGGCAACAACTTTTCCTGCGCGTACTGCCGGGCGGTATCGCGTATCATCCGCTCGTCTTCGCTGAGCTGGAGCTCCAACAGGAAAGCGTCGTCCCATTGGAATTGGGCATGAGACGGCTTCGGGCGTTGCGCTCGTTCTGACAGACCCATCATCGCTCCACATTGCTGCGTAATGGACGGTCTGACGAATGCCTGGTTATATCAAGAAATTTCTGATACCACGGATAATTCCAGAAAAGGCATAAATGATGACTCCCACAGAAATGCCCGACCTCACCTCCCGCCAGTTGCAGACCGTGTTGGCGCTGGCGGAATACGGAAGCTTCATCGCGGCCGCCTCACTGCTCAAGACTTCACAGCCCGCAGTGACGCGTACCATCAAGCACGTCGAAGACGTCCTGGGGATCAAGCTGTTCGATCGCAGCACGCGGTCGGTACAGATCACTGCCGCGGGTAAGGAGTTTGTAGCGGTCGCTGCGCGGATTCAGAACGATCTGAAGATCACGCTTCGCAGCATGCGGGAACTTTCCGATCAACGTCGGGGACAGATCATCATCTCGAGCATCATGTCGGTCGCTAACGGGAAGCTCCCCGGGCTCGTCTCCGCCTATCGCCTCGACCATCCGGGCATCGAACTTCACGTCCGGGACGGTGTTCACGGAACGGTCATCGAAGACGTACGCAGCGGCGCCGCCGACTTCGGCATCACCTATCTCGACGATTTGCCCGATCCGTTTCTGTCGGTGCAGGTAGGCCGCGAAGGCTTCACCGTCGTGCTGCCCAGGAATCATGAATTGGCGAGGAAGAAGACCCTGTCCTTGTCGGACCTGAAAGACGTGCCGCTGGTCTCGTTGCCGAGCGATTCAAGGACGAGGCGCGTGATCGACGGGGCCGCTTCGTCGGTGGGCATAACGCTGAACCATGTCGTGACTGTCTCGCAGTTCGCGACCATGCTGGGCTTTGTGCGCGCCGGCATCGGATTGGCGATCGCGCCGAAAAGCGGCGTTGCGAGCTTCCTGGGAAAGGAACTGAGCGCGGTGCCGATCCGCGGCCGGCCGCTCGCGCGCGATCTCGGAATCATCACGCTGAAAGAAAGAGAACCGTCCCCAGCCGCGACCGGCCTGATGTCGTTGATCAAGGGGGCGTGGGACAAGTCCACACAATAGCGGAGGTCGATATATACCATGTGCGTATTAATCGGGGCTATCAGGTTTTTCTTGGCATATAACCAATTGCTCCTAGGATGGCTCCGGGTTGAAATAGCCGGAGAGCGAGCAGATGGCGACAGAGACATTAGAACAAGTTAGCACTTCGGTCGCTATCGAGACCGTGGCTACGGGCACGGATCTCATCGAACTCTACTATGATCGCGGGTGGTCGGACGGGCTGCCCGTCGTTCCGCCGACACAAGAAAAAATCGACGCCGTGGTCGCCGTGCTGGGGGGCGATCCGCAATTCGTCGAGTGCAAGGTGGCCCCGCGATGGGGGGCACTCACCCGCGAAATCCTGGCGATCAACATGGTGATGGCCGGGTGCCGTCCCGAATACGCACCAATCGTCCGTGCGGCTATGATGGCGCTGACCGATCGCGCCTTCAACCTCAACGGGGTTCAGGCGACCACCCATGTCGCCTCGCCGCTTATCATCGTGAACGGCCCGCTCGCCGCGGAAGTCGGAATGAACGGCGGCGCGAATGCGTTCGGATCCGGCAATCGTGCCAATGCGACGATCGGGCGTGCAGTGCGTCTCATCATGTTGAACGCCGGCGGCGGTTGGCCGCCGGACTTCGACAAGAGCACCCTCGGTCACCCCGGCAAGTATACCTATTGCGTGGCCGAGAACGAAGCCGACAGTCCGTTCGCTCCCTATCACGTCGAGCACGGCTATCGACCCGAGGACTCGACTGTTGTCGCTATCGCGGCCGAAGCGCCGCATAGCGTCACCGACCATCAGTGCAACGACCCGGAAGGCATCCTCGACACGATGTGCTCGGCGATGAGCACGATCGCCTCCAATTCGGCCGTATTAGGCGGGCACTGCACCGTGGTGCTCGGCCTCGAACACGCCAAGGACATCGCAAAGGCCGGCTGGACCCGTTCCGATATCCGACATTACCTCTGGATGAACTCCGGAAATGCCTTCAAGGCCATCTCGCGTGATCACCGCTACGGTAAAGTCTACAACCGGAATCTGCCGAGGTGGCTGAAGCGAGATCCAGACAGCCGCATTCCGATCGTTCCATCGGCGGACAGCATTCACCTGTTCATCATGGGCGGCCATGCCGGGCGCTTCTCAGCCTTCATTCCGGGCTGGGGGCACATGAACACGCCCGTGCTCAGGGCCATTGATCCCGCAGCGGCTCCGGAAGACGACGGATGCACCGACGGCGTGTGCGCACTCTAACAGAGAAAATAGCAATGTTGATGAAGGTAACAGAACAGAATTCGCTGCTGGTTTTTGATCCACGTGGCGTTGTCGAGTCGGCAAACATTCCGATTACCGCCCGGGTAAAGAAGCTTGATGGCTTGCGGCTCGCCGTTCTCGACAATTCCAAATGGAACGCGAACAAGATCCTGCGCACGTCGACGGCGGCGTTGGAGAAAACCGTCAAGTTTGCCCAGGTGAACTACTACGTGAAGCACAGCTTCTCGAAGGACGCGGCTCCGGAACTCATCGCGGAGATCGCCGCGAACAACGACATCATGCTGACTGCGATCGGCGACTGCGGTTCTTGCTGCTCGTGTTGCATCCGCGATTCCGTTGCCCTTGAAAAGCTCGGCATCCCGTCAGCGGCGATCATCACAACCGAGTTCGAGCGAGAGACCGAATTGACTCGGACTGCCATCGGCATGCAGGGGCTTATTCCGATCGTCATCGACCACCCCGTAAGTTCCATCACGCAGGCCGAGGTCGAGATCCGGGCCGCACAGGTCGCGTTGCAAGCGCCCAAGGTCTGGCGCGGCCGCAACTGACAGAGTTCGTCCAGACTTGGACCCAGCCCCGCAAGGGCGGAGTCTTTTTTCCCGGAAAGGCTAGGCGGGCAATCGATATTGGCGGCCCGGACTTTCCGTCAAGCGGCAACTGCCCGCTCCAAGAGCTCGCTATCCGTCCCGCGAAGATCTCGCGCGCCATAG
>JAQGJF010000386.1 GCA_028290765.1 Tardiphaga sp. | reverse complement strand
TTGCCGGAGCCCGACGACAGCACGTAGGAGGTATGCCCCGGGGTATGGCCGACGGTCTCGACCGCGAGCAGGCCCGGCACGACTTCCTTGCCCCACTCATAGGGCGTCACCTTCTTCTTCAGACCGGCCTCGAAGATATTGCGGTTGTTCTTGAACAGGCCCGTCATGCGAGCCCCTGTCGCGCGGCTCATTTCGCCGTCATCCATCCAGAACTTCCATTCGGTGGCGGGCACCAGCACTTCGGCGTTGGGAAACGCCGGCGTGCCGTCGGCGGTCAATAGCCCGTTCACATGATCGCCGTGGAAGTGCGAGATCACCACCATGTCGACCGCCTTGGGGTCGAAGCCGGCGGCAGCCATATTGTCGGCAAACTGGCCGGCGGCGCCCTTGCTGTTGACCTTGGCCACCGGTCCGTTGCCGGTGTCGATGACGACCAGCTTGCCGCCGGTGTTGATCACCAGCGGCGCGAAATAGAAGGTGACGGTGTCGCGCGGCAAGAACGCCTTTTCGAGCACCGCGTTGACCTCGTCCTTCTTCGCATTGGTGAGAAAGCTGTCTTCCAGCGGGAAGGTGTTCCTGCCGTCGGAGACCACGGTGACCTGGATGTCGCCGACCTTGTAGCGATAGAAGCTCGGTGCCTGCTTGTCCGCCACCGGCGCGGCGGCCTTGGCCGGCAGGGATGTTAATAGCGATGCAGTCGCTGTTGCGGCGGCCCCGGTCAGTGCGTGACGTCGTGTCAGTTCCATGGTGATCTCCTCCCAGTGAGACGGCTCGATAAAGCGGGATTCCCCGCCTCCGCGCCCCTTTGGTCGCGGCGGTTTTTACCAGCGTTTTTTCGATGACGCGATCACGACGATGCGATGGCGCGGCTGGCCCCTGCGGCCATGAACCCCCGCCGCCGCGGCTTATTCCGGCTTGGGCGGAAAATCGGCCGGCCTTTACAGGACCCGCCAGATCCATTCGAGGATCTGCGAAATCACGTCGCCGAACAGCAGCAACGCTGCCGACCAGACAAAGGCCGACAGGAAATTGGCCAACTGAAAGCGCCAATACGGCATCTCGAAAATGCCGGCGGCCAGCGGCACCGAAGCCCGCAACGGCCCGAAGAACCGCCCGATGAAAATGCTCGGCACGCCCCAGCTTCTCACAAAGGCTTCGCCGCGGGGCAGGATTTCGGGATAGCGCGACAGCGGCCACATCTGCGCGACGTGGTCCTTGTACTTGTAGCCGAACCAGTAGGACAGCCAGTCGCCCAGCGCAGCACCAATGCCGCCGGCGATCCATATCGGCCAGAAGCTGATGCCGCTGACGCCGATCAGCGCGCCGATCGCGACGAGAGCCCCCCAGGCCGGAATCAGCAACGAAATAAAGGCAAGCGATTCACCAAAGGCCAGCAGAAGCACGATGGGAGCAGCCCAAGCCTGATGATCGCGCACGAAGGCGATCAAGCCTTGCGCCATAACTTCCATTCCGAATGCCCTTCCGCAGCAACTTATTTTACGCGCGCGCCGAACCTGTTACCGGTTCCAGTGCCGGAGCACAGGTACGCCGACCGGCCGTGTCACATCAAGTCACAACCCCAACAGCACACGGCTCGGTTCCCCGGCGGAACACCCCAACCACTGCAAAGAGGAAAAGCGATGGTCGGATCGAGGATAACGGCTGTTCGCCGTCGTTGTATTCCGGACCTCGCGGGCCTAACTGACCTTACCCGCCCCCTGACGGCCGCCGCTGCGATCACATTTGCAGCCATCCATGGCATAGTCAGGGGAAATCGATTCGCGTCGCGCTAGGCGCACGCAACCTATGAGAACCCATGGCCAAGGCATTGAAAGCTAACACAAAACCCAAGGCGAGTGACCTGTTCGGCGGGGCTCCGTCGCGGACCCAGGCGGCCACCAAGGCGGCCCCGCGCAGCGCCGAGGCCGGCTATACCGCCGCCGACATCGAGGTGCTGGAAGGGCTCGAGCCGGTCCGCCGCCGGCCCGGCATGTATATCGGCGGCACCGACGAAAAAGCGCTGCATCACCTGTTCGCCGAAGTTATCGACAACGCCATGGACGAGGCGTTGGCCGGGCACGCCTCCTTCATCGAGGTCGAACTGTCGGCCGACGGCTTCCTGACCGTCACCGACAATGGCCGCGGCATCCCGGTCGATCCGCACCCGAAATTTCCGAAGAAATCCGCGCTCGAAGTCATCATGTGCACGCTGCATTCCGGCGGCAAATTCGACTCCAAGGTCTATGAGACCTCAGGCGGTCTGCACGGCGTCGGCGTCTCCGTGGTCAACGCCCTCTCCTCGCTGCTCGAAGTCGAAGTCGCCCGCGAGCAGAAACTCTACAAAATGACGTTCGAGCGTGGCCATCCCAAGGGCAAGCTGGAAAGCCTCGGCAAGGTCAACAATCGCCGCGGCACCTCCATCCGCTTCAAGCCCGATACCGAGATTTTCGGCGCCAAGGCCGCGTTCCGGCCGCAGCGGCTGTTCAAGATGGCGCGCTCGAAGGCCTATCTGTTTGGCGGCGTGAAAATCCGCTGGCGCTGCGATCCCGAATTGCTGCGCGGCCTGGAAGACGTGCCGACCGAGGACGAATTCCATTTCCCCAGCGGGCTGAAGGACTATCTCGGCGCCGCGATCCATGCCGACACGCTGGTGCATCCGGATATCTTCTCCGGCAAATCCGGCCGGGTCGGCTCCCACGGCGCCTGCGAATGGGCGGTCGCCTGGACGGCGGATGCCGACGGCTTCCTCTCCTCCTATTGCAACACCATCCCGACCGCCGACGGCGGCACCCACGAGTCCGGGCTGCGCAGCGCGCTCACCCGCAGCATCAAGGACCATGCCGAGCGCA
>JAQGJF010000385.1 GCA_028290765.1 Tardiphaga sp. | reverse complement strand
GCCCAAACAATGTGGTTCCATCTTCGCCCATTGGGCGTCCGTCAAAACGAATCTATCCATCAAAAGCTTGAATCACACCAAGCCTTCGAGGGGAATCCTGTTTCTCAACAGACCCTAGAGCATGATCGGTTCTGATTGAATCAGAACCGAAGCTCCAGATTCTTGTTTTGACGCGTTTTCTACCGCAGATAAGTCTACGCAATCTGCGTAAACTTGATTGCTATGCGAACCGGCATCCACTTCGCTCGAAAACGCTCTGCTTACCGGACCGCGTTGGTCCCGATCACCACCTGGGCAAAACGTTGCGCGCCCTCGGCGGCGAGATCCGGCGTGACCGGCTTGGCGTGATCGAGCCCGACCACCGCGCCGCGGGCGGCTCCTGAAATCATGTTGTTGTTGACCAGCGCGGTGCCGGCGCCGGGAACGACCGAGACGCCGATGCCGATGAAGGCGTTGCGGATCACATTGCCGGAGATGGCGACGTCGCGCAGATACTTGCCCCAGCCGGCGATGATGCCGAAGGATGGCGCGTTCTCGATCACATTGCCGGTCACCGAGGTGTCGGCCTCGATATAGATCCCGACGCCGGCGTCGTCGTCGGGCGCGGTGCCGATCGGGCGCTTCGGCAGCAGGTTGCGGATGATGTTGCCCTGCACGACCGCGATCCGCCCACCCTCGTTGAAATTGCACACCGAGACGCCGGTGGCGGCGACATCGACGGTGTTGTTGGCGATCACGGCACCTTCGAACGCGAATTCGGAATACAGCGCCACCTCGCGGACATTGCTGATGCTGTTGCCCGAGATCTGGATGTTGGACGCCGAATTGCCGCGCACCCCCGAATAGTCGCAGTTGCGGATACGATTGCCGCGCACGATGACGTTGCCGGCGCGAAACGCGTTGATGGCATTGCCGTATTGCCCCGACCCGCCGGGCCCGGCCTTGATGTCCTCGATCCGGTTGTCGATCACCAGCGTACCGTCGTCGCCGATGGCGGTGCGCAGGATCTCGATGCCGTTATCGTTGGCGCCCGAAATGGTGTTCTGCGACACCACGAGGCCCTGGGCGTCGAACGACAGGATGGCCGTGGTGGCAATTTTCGCGATGGTGTTGCCGCTGATCGCGCCCGCCACATTCTCCAGCCAGATGCCGTTGCCGCCGCTGCCGGTGATGTCGCAGTCGGTGATCCGAAGATCGCGCGCTTGCAGGCAATGCACCAGCCCGCGCCGGGTCGGCAGCGCGATGCTGGCGCCGTCGAGCGTGAGGCCAATGAGGCCGATGCTGTTGCCGCCCTCGCTGACGAACAGCGAGGGTCCGCCGCTGAACAGGAATTTGGTGGCACCGCGCACGCCGATCAGCTGTGCGCCGCTGGGGAGCTTGAGCGCGCCGCTGCGATAGATGCCCGGCGGCAGCGCCAACGGCACTTGCGCCCGGGCGGCATCGTCGATCGCACGCTGCAGCGCCCTGGTCTGGTCTTCGGGACTGTTCGGCCGCACGCCATATTGCGTGACGTCGCGCCCGAGCGCCGAGGTCAGCGGCGCCGCGTGTGCAACGTCGCTTGCCACCATCGCGCCGGCCATGCCGGCGGCGGAGGCATTCAACAGATGGCGGCGATTGACGTCCATGGCGTGCTCCGGCGGACCGCTCGCAAGGGAGCTTCCGTCATCATGGAGTAACGCAGAATAGCGGTGCGGATGGAGCGGGCGGAGAGGCCGGCGTGCGATTGTTCGGGGTAGGGTTAATGCCTTAACCCCTTCAAACCGGCTTGTTGTGCGGCGTGAACAGCCGGCCTTTCTCCACCACCAGCACCACGCCGAGTGCCGCCAGCGTGCACAGCAGCGAGCCGGTGGCGAACGGCAGCAGCGTGCCGTCGTAATCCTGGCCGATCGTATAGCCGATGGCGATGCCGAGCAGGGTGGTGATCGAACCGAACAGCGACGATGCGGTGCCGGCGATATGGCCCTGCGGCTCCATCGCCAGCGCGGTGAAGTTCGCGAACATCAGCCCGAAGGCGAACATGGCGAGTGCCGACAGCACCATATAGAGCGCAAACGGAACGCCGCCGTTGTGCGCGGCGAGCAGCATGACGAGGCCAACGACGGCATAGCCGACCAGCGCGGCATGCGAGATCACGCGCATGCCGAGGCGGCCGACGAAGCGCGCGTTCAGAAAACCGGCGAAAGCGACGCCGATCGCGACGGCGGCAAACGCCAATGTGAAGTAACGTCCGAGGTGATAGATCTCGGTGAAGACCTGCTGCGACGAGAACACATAGGCGAACAGCGTGCCCTGGATGCCGCCGGCCGCCAGCGCATAACCGAGCGTTTGCCGGCTGGCCAGCGTCTGGCGGAACGCGCCGAGCACGTCGCGGATCGCAATCGACTTGCGTTCGGACGGCGGCAGCGTTTCCGGCAGCCGCACCGCGCTCCATGCCAGCGCCAGCACGCCATAGACCGCGAGCATGATGAAGATGCCGCGCCATTGCGTCGCCAGCATCACGGCCTGGCCGAACGACGGCGCGATCACCGGCACGGCGATGAAGATCATCATGACCAGCGACATCACACTGGCCATCCGGCGTCCGGCATAACAGTCGCGTACGATCGACACCGCGATCACCCGGGTCGCGGAGGTGCCGAGCCCCTGCAGCACCCGTGCGATCAGCAGCGTCTCGAACGAGGGCGCCACGATCGCGACCAGGCTGGCGATGTTGTAGAGGGCCATGCCGGTCAGCAGCACCGGCCGGCGGCCGAACCGGTCGGACAAGGGTCCGATCACGAACTGGCCGATTCCGAAGCCGATCATGAAGGCCGACAGCACGGTCTGCAGCCGGTTGGCGTTGCCGATATGGAAGGCGGAACCGATGTCCGGCAGCGCCGGCAGCATCATGTCCATCGCCAGCGGGTTGAGCGCCATGATGGAGGCGACGACGAGAACGAATTCGGGGAAACCCATCGGGCGGTGGGTCGAGGAGACCCAGGCATCGGCATTGACGTCGGTCACAACAGCATCCTTGCTTAAGGACGTCAGTTAGACCGCCGATGCTGCGCTGCACAAGTCCCGTTTGGGAATGGCAGCCCCACGTAAGAGGGCGGGATTGTTCAGTTTTTAAGCAAGGCTTGTTTTCAGCAAGTCTTGCCGCGTCAGCTTCACCATCTCCAGCAGGATCGCCTCGCCGGCGTCCACCAGTTGTTCCGGCGTAACGCGATCGGTCATGCCCCTGCGTTGCGCCCCGCTGTCACGCGCGACCGGTGGCACATGCACGAAGGCCGCGAGAACCGGACCGTCCGATGTCTGGGCCCGCCCTGCGGCGACGGCTTCGATGGCGCGCCAGCTCAGATAATTGCAAAGATAGCTGCCGGCATCGCGCGACGCGCGCACGTCCACGCCGGTCGCGAGCGCCGCGCGCAGCAGTCTTGCGGTATGCGGGCCGAACATCGCGGCGCCGGCATCGCCCACGATCGATCCCTTGCGCACGCGCGCATGATCGGCGTCGGGCCACAGCGTGGTGACGGCGTTGCGGGCGCGGGTCTCGATCCGGATGAAGGGCGTGCGCGAGGCGAGCCCGAACATCAGCAGCGCATGCGGGCGGTATCGCTCGAGCAGTTCGGGCAATTCGCGATCGACGGCCCGGTAGGTCACCGGGAAGATATGTCCGTTCCGTTCGATGTCGCCGAATGCCGGGCGCCGCAAACCCACGAGCCGCGGCACCAGCGCCATGGTCGGATTGAACGGCGCGCCGGGAAACGGGCCGAAGCCGGTGATGAGGACGCGGAGTTTTTCGGTCATCTCAGTCTCGCAGCCAGGCGGAAATCTGCTCCGCCGCCAGCGCCGGCGTGATGCGGCCGTCGGCGACCGCAAGTTCTGTTTGTTTCACCTTGGCGCGGATCGCGGGATCGGCGCGCAGCCGCGCCATCAGGCGTTGCTCGAGCATCGCCCACAGCCACTTCACCTGCTGCTGGCGCCGTCGCTCGGCGAATTCGCCCGACGCGTTCATCGCGGTGCGGTGATCGAGAATTTTCTGCCACAGCTCGGCAATGCCGGTGCCGGTCAACGCCGAATAGGTCACGACCGGCGGCTGCCAATGCTCGGAGCGGGGAGTGAGGATATGCAGCGCGCCGCGATATTCGGCGGCGGCGAGATTGGCGCGCTTGATATTGTCGCCGTCGGCCTTGTTGACCGCGATCATGTCGGCGAGTTCGACCAGCCCCTTCTTGATGCCCTGCAATTCGTCGCCGGCACCGGGCAGCATCAGCGCCAGGAAAAAGTCGGTCATGTCGCAGACCGCGGTCTCGGATTGGCCGATGCCGACGGTCTCCACCAGCACCACGTCGAAGCCCGCGGCCTCGCACAACAGCATGGCCTCGCGGGTTTTCGCCGCCACGCCGCCGAGCGTGCCGGACGCCGGCGAGGGGCGGATGAAGGCGGCGTCGGCGGCGGAAAGCCGCGCCATCCGGGTCTTGTCGCCGAGGATCGAGCCGCCGGTGCGGGCCGAGGACGGATCCACCGCCAGCACCGCGACCTTGTGGCCTTGCTCGATCAGCGACATCCCGAGCGCATCGATGGTGGTGGACTTGCCGACGCCGGGCGAGCCGGTGATGCCGACCCGGATCGCCTTGCCGGTGTCGGGCAGCAGCGCCTGCACCAGCTCCCGCGCCGCGGCCTGATGGTCGCCGCGCCGGCTCTCGATCAGGGTGATCGCGCGCGCCAGCGCGGCGCGGTGGCCTGAGCGCAGCTCACGGGCCAGCGCTTCGATATCGACGGGCGTGCTGTTCGTCATTGCTGGTCGTCATCACCTTTGGGCCGCGCGCCGCCGAAGATTCCAGCGCCCTCCTGGGTGAGATAGGACTTCAACTTCTCCCATGGCACGAAGGCGACATACTCGCCCTCGACATAGGGGCCGACCGCATAGGGCGGATAATGGAAGGTGAGGCCCGAACTCTTGCCGGCTTCGGTCGAGGGCGCCAGCGTCACCGCGCCGATTTTTAGCAGCTTTGGCTCGACGCCCTTGTACCAGTCCATGTCGGCGGTCTCTTCGACGTCGCGCTTTTTCTTCTCGGTCTTCAAGGAGCCGATGATGGCGGTTTGCATCGCCTTCATGGTGGCGCCGTTGTCCGCGGTCTCGGTGAAGAACGGGCGGATGCTGATTCGTTTCTTCGCCGTCGCATCCCACAGGATGGTGTCGACGGTGGAATTGGGATGCGCGGCGTGGGTGTCCATGTAGTCGGACCTGACGATGCTGACGTAGTGCCCGCCGACCACCGAGCGAATGTCGTATTTGCGCTCAAAACTCCAGCCGCCGTCGCGGAAGAACTGCGGGTCCTCCTTGCGCGACGCCTCGGCCTCGGCACGGTTCTTTTCCGCCCATTTTTTTCCCTCGGCGAGGCAATCTGCGGCTAGCGACGGATCGGCCTTGATCTTGCCGTCGAGCAGCACGGTGGCCTCGACGGTTTTGTTCTTGATAGCGAAATCGGGTTTTGGGTCGTCGGCGGCGAGGGCGGGGCTCGCGAGTGTGAAGACGGCCAGCGTAACCGGAAGGCAAGTGCGCAAAAGAAAACTCATTCGAGATCAACCGTGAAAATGAGAAAGGAATCGTCTGTAGGATGGGTAGAGCGCAGCGAAACCCATCACAGATCTTAACCGCGAATAATGGGTATCGCTACGTTCCCATCCTTGACCTACCGTTTGTCATTCCGGGATGCGCCTCTTGGCGCAGGCCCGGAATCCATACGCCCTGCGGTGGTTATGGATTCCGGGCTCGCGCAAGAGCGCGCCCCGGAATGACGGCTGATATTGATAGTTGCTACAGGCATGTTGCCGCCGATCTTCGACACTGGGCGGCATTCAAAATACCTCTACCGACGTCGTCGGCAATACGTTCGATGATGCGTTGCTTGAGCAACTTTCGCTCCGAGATTTGAGTGGT
>JAQGJF010000294.1 GCA_028290765.1 Tardiphaga sp. | reverse complement strand
CGAGACGCATGCCGCGAGCCTTCTTGCGGTCGAATTTCAGCGCCGGATTGGTCTCGAAGAAATGATAATGCGAGCCGACCTGGATCGGGCGATCGCCGGAATTGGCCACCGTGAGCGTCACGGTCTTGCGGCCGGCATTGAGTTCGATCTCGCCGTCATGAATGAACATTTCACCGGGGATCATGCGGGGCTCCTAGCGGATCGGTTCGTGAACGGTGACGAGCTTGGTGCCGTCGGGAAAGGTCGCCTCGACCTGGATGTCGTGGATCATCTCGGCGATGCCATCCATGCACTGCGCCCGGCTGACGACCTGGGCCCCGGCCTGCATCAGATCGGCGACGGTGCGGCCATCGCGGGCGCCCTCGACGATGAAATCCGAAATGATCGCGATCGCCTCGGGATGGTTGAGCTTGACGCCGCGCTCCAGCCGCCGGCGTGCCACCATCGCCGCCATCGAGATCAGAAGCTTGTCCTTTTCGCGGGGGGAAAGATTCATCAGCGCACTCTATCGATCTTCATGAGCCTAATTGAGCGTAACCTAGTTCAGCCAAAGCCGCGGCAGCGCAGAGCCGCTGGCACGGCCGAGCACCGTCATCATATCGGCACGAAGCCTTGCCGCATCTTGTGCACAGAAGCGGGCCATTGCAAAGCCGTTCCAGGCGGAGATGCCAACCTCGCCGCCGAAGCCGTCGGAAGCTTCGCGAAACCGCGCCACGGTGGTCTCGTCGCCCGGCACGATCAGCGCGGTGCCGATCGCCACCCCGGCTTTCGCCACCGCCGGGCGGGCGAGCTTTTCGCCGATTTCGCCGTCGAGTCGCACGGTCTCGGCGAACACCAGGGCGCCACCCCGCCGAACCCGCCAGCGATCAATGAAATGCCCGTGTCGCATGCGCTCGCCCATGGCGGAGCGGCCGAGCACGACGATCTCGCACAATAGCAGCGAGGCGCTGTCCGCCAGATCGATATCGATGCGGCGCTCCACCCGCGCCTGGTCGAACAGGATGGTCTCCTGCGGCAGCCAGCCGAGATGCGCGTTCGCCGCCGCCTTCAGGGCAATGTTGAACTGCGCCGCCGGCCCATGGGAACGATAGACCTTTTCTGCCGCCGCGGTCGTCACCGTCAGGCGCGATCCCTCGCCGGCTGAGATATCGATGTCGAAGCGGTCGCCGCCGGCGATGCCGCCCGCGGAGTTGACGAACACCGCCGAGAGGCCTTCCGCTTCGGGCGACGGAAACCGGACGCGCAGGGAGCCTGATTCATGCAACTGCCGGCGGCGGGTGACGCCCTCCACCAGATGCACATCGAACGTGACCGAACCGACGGCGCGGTTGGCCGCGAAAACCTCCGAAGCCGTAGGAGTGGTATCGGTTTGCATCTGTCCCCGAGCCGCGACCGCCCGCTTCACACCACCCGACGTCATCTATGCCGGCTCTACAAAGCCATGGCGCGGCTGATCTCGCTCGGGTCGAGCTTGCTGCGATCGCAGGTGTATTTGACCGCGCCGCGGTCCATGACGGCGAAATGGTCGCCGAGTTCGCAGGCAAAGTCGAGATATTGTTCGACCAGGACGATGGCGATATTGCCGAGGCTGCGCAGATAGGAAATCGCCCGGCCGATGTCCTTGATGATCGACGGCTGGATGCCTTCGGTCGGCTCATCCAGCAGCAGCAGTTTGGGCCGCATCACCAGCGCCCGGCCGATCGCCAGTTGCTGTTGCTGGCCGCCGGACAAGTCGCCGCCGCGACGCCCGAGCATCGAATTCAGTACCGGAAACAGCGAGAATACGTCGTCCGGGATATTGCGGTCCTGACGCTTGAGCGGTCCGAAGCCGGTCTTGAGGTTTTCCTCCACCGTCAGCAGCGGGAAGATCTCGCGGCCTTGCGGCACGAAGGCGATGCCGCGGCGGGCGCGCTCATAGGGTTTCAGACCGGAAATGTCCGCCCCGTCGAACGTGATCGAGCCGCTGGCGATGGCCTGCTGGCCGACCATGGCCCGCAACAGGCTGGTCTTGCCGACGCCATTACGGCCCAGCACGCACATCACCTTGCCCGGCTCGGCGGCGATCGAAACCCCGCGCAGCGCCTGCGCCGCACCGTAGTAAAGGCTGATATTGTCGACGGTGAGCATGGTAGTCGCATTCCTGTAAAGTTGGCGAGTAGCAGATGGAAAAAGGCGAATAGGGAGTAGCGAATAGCGAATAGAAAAATCAGAAATTTGCCGCGGTTCCTTCCCTATTCGCTACTCCCTATTCGCTATTCGTCCTGCCCTATCGCCCCAGATACACTTCGATCACGCGTTCGTTCGACGAAACCTGATCGATGGTTCCCTCGGCCAGCACCGAGCCTTCGTGCAGGCAGGTGACCTTGACCCCCAATTCGCGCACGAAAGTCATGTCGTGTTCGACCACCATGACCGTCTTCTCGCGATTGATTTCCTTCAGCAGTTCGGCGGTCTGGTGGGTTTCGACGTCGGTCATGCCGGCAACCGGCTCGTCGACCAGGAGCAGTTTCGGATCCTGCGCCAGCAGCATGCCGATCTCGAGCCATTGCTTCTGCCCATGCGACAGGCTTCCGGCCAGCCGGTCGCGCGCGTCGGTGAGACGGATGGTCTCGAGCACGCGCTCGATGCGCTCGGATTCGGCCTTGCTCTGGCGCCAGAACAGCGTGCCCTTGACGCGATGATCGACGTTCAGCGCCAGCAAGAGATTATCCTCGATGGTCTGGCTCTCGAACACCGTCGGTTTCTGGAACTTGCGGCCGATGCCGAGTTCGGCGATCCGCGTCTCATCGAGTCGCGTCAGGTCGGTGGTGCCGTCGAACATCACGTCGCCGGCGTCGGGCTTGGTCTTGCCGGTGATGATGTCCATCATCGTGGTCTTGCCGGCGCCATTGGGCCCGATGATGGCGCGCATCTCGCCGGGCTCCAGCGTCAGCGACAGGTTGTTGATGGCATGAAAGCCGTCGAATGAGACGTGCACGCCGTCGAGATAGAGCAGCGCGGAGGTAGCCCTGGCATCCATGACGTTCATGATTCACTCCGCCATGTTGGGTTTGCTGACGCCATCCTCGCGCGCCGAGCTTTCGGCGTTGGCCGCGAGTGCCGAGATGCGCTGCTGCTTCCAGGGCTCCCACCATGCATTGAAGGTGCCGATAATGCCCTTCGGCAGCAGCAGCGTCACCAGGATGAACAGCGCGCCCAGCATGAACAGCCAGTACGGCGCCAGCACCCCCGACGTGAACACGGTCTTGGCATAGTTGACGACGACCGCGCCCAGCGCCGCGCCGATCAGCGTGCCGCGGCCCCCGTCCGCGACCCAGATCACCGCCTCGTTGGATTTCCCCGGGGCAAATGCACCCGGATTGATGATGCCGACCTGGGGCACATTGAGCG
>JAQGJF010000281.1 GCA_028290765.1 Tardiphaga sp. | reverse complement strand
CGGCAACGCGCCGGGCGGTCCCGGCTCGCCGCGCGGGCCGGCTTCTCCGCGCAGCCCCGCTTCGCCGCGCGGACCTGTTTCGCCGCGCGGTCCCGGCTTGCCCAGCGGACCGGCTTCGCCGCGCTTGCCTTGCGGGCCGGCCTTGCCCGGCGGGCCGGCTTTGCCGCGCGGACCATCCGGACCCGGCCGGCCGGGATGGCCCTGCGGACCGGGACGCCCCGGCTCGCCCGGACGTCCGCGCACGCCTTGCGGTCCCTGTTTTCCTTGCCGGGTGGTTGCGTCGTCGGCCACGTCGTTACTCCTCATGATTCTGCGGAGGCGAGTTTAGCAGGCGTTTGATGACTGGTTCAATTCGGCGCGCGATACGGACCGTGGGTTGTGGCGATCCGCAGCGCTGACGGAGCGTGTTGCGAGACGGCGACGCAGTCCTTGCCTTCGGGCGCCGGCTCCGCCTTCAGGATGCCCGCGGCGACTAGGATGGTGCGATCGCCGGCGCAGAACTCCGGCGATTTGCGATCCAGTTCGTCGAGGCTTCTAGGAAAGGCCAGGATGCAGGCGTCGGGGCTTCCGAGGCCGGCGACCCGCGCGATCGATTTCAGGATCAGCTTGTAGGCGCGCATCGCCGTGATCTCGCTGCCCTGATGGTGCGAACGGCGGGGGTCGTCGACGTCAAGCCGGGCGGTGGAGACCACGCCGACATGAAAAGACGTCGTGTTGCCGAAGCTGGTGGCGAATACATAGCGCAAGGACTCGGCCTTCAGGTCGAAAGGCAGCAGCAGGTATTTGAAGGACGTCGGATCACGGTCGGCCGCGGTCGCCTGGATGAACCGCGTGGCGACCCGGCCGACATCGAATTGCGTCGGCGTCGCCAGCAATTCCGACCCAAGCGGAAGCACGATGGTTTGCGTGGTGACGGGAGCCACCAGCACACGCTGCAGCGCGCAGACCAGCGGCTGGACGAAGTCCGTGCTCTTGAGATCGGAATGGATATAGAGCACGATTTCGGCGGGAGCGAGGAGGCCGCCGCTTACGCCGTGCAGCGGCTGCTCAGCCGGCGCGGCCAACGTGCCGGCGAACAGCCACGCTGCGGCCACCCACAGCCGGCATGCGCCGGGGCGCGTGCCTGCTTTCAATACTTCCTCGGCATATGCGCTCACGATTGACGGCCCCCTCCGTGCGACGCCTAAACCGTCCGGTAGCCGCCATCCGCCATCACGATCGATCCCGTCACATAGGCGGAAAGATCGGAGGCGAGGAAGATCGCCGGGCCGACGATGTCTTCGGGCGTGCCGGCACGGCCGAGCGGGGTGTGATCCATGAACATCTTCACCGCGTCCGGATTATTGGCGCGCGTGCCGGCGTTGAGCGGGGTGGCGATGAAACCGGGGCCGATCGCGTTGACGCGCACGCCGTCCTTGCCGAGTTCAGCGGCGAGCGCCTTGGTGAAGCCGAGCACGCCGTGTTTCGAGGCGGTATAGGCCGGCGAACTCGGCTGGCGCAGATGCACGAAGGACTGGATCGAGCCGATATTGACGATGCGCCCCTTGCTGGCGCGCAGCGGTTCGAGAAAGGCGTGGGTCACATTGAACACGCCGTTGAGATTGACGGCGATGATGTCTTCCCAGTCCTTGATCACGGCCTCCGCTGCGCCGGTCATGCCGTTGCGCCGCGCGATGCCGGCATTGTTCACCAGGATGGAAACCTCACCGAGCTTGCTCACGACCTTGGCGGCGACCGCGACGCAGGCCGCGCGGTCGGTGACGTCGAGGGTAAAGTGCTGCGCGTCGCCGCCGGCGTCGCGAATCCCGGCGGCGGTTTCGGCCGCGGCCTCGCTATTGGCATCGAGCACGGCGAGCTGCGCGCCCTCGCGCGCGTAGCCCTGCGCGATGGCGCGGCCGATCCCGGAGCCTGCGCCGGTGACGACCGCGATATGATGTTGGAGAAGGCCGGGCATGATGGGTTTCCTCTGGTTCAAGATTTTGCCGGAGGATAGCAAGCATGCCCGCGCGCACAAGGCGACATCGCCGGCGAAATCGCCGGGCGGGTATGTCGAGGTGGCGCGTTCGGAAGGATCGCAGCGCGGCCGTTGTGCTGGCCGCCGGCGCCGAACCGGTCACGACCCCGATCGTCTCCATCACCTCGCCGACTTCCAGTCCGGCGGCCTTGAGGTCACGAGCCACTTCGTCAATCTTTCGATCTCCGGAGACCGTTACCACGACGCCTTGCTTCTGCTTGTCTGTCATCTTGCTCTCCCGAATAGAATCTATCGCGGTGCAGAACGGATCGGCCTGTCTCGTTCACCCGAGCGGATCGCTGCCAAGCCAGTTGGCTGCGATCCTACTCGTCGCCCGCTTGTTTTGGCGATGTCGCTCTTTCAAACCGCCCATCTTCAAATCGTCCATGGGCGCTACGCGCCAGGACCTTGTACAGGCTGCGATCTTCGGCGTGGCGCCGATCCCAATCGGCCAGGCCGAGGCGGGCATCGAAGCTGAACTGGGCATGCTCGGCGGCAAATTCAAGGTCGGGTCGCCGCAGGCTGCGCGGAATGAACAGCGCTTGCGCCACCGGATCCCCCGCCTCGACATGGACAGGGACATGGAGCGGTGTTGTCGGCATGCGAAGCACCAGATTGACCGGGCTGGCGTACCAATCGGTTTCGACCAGACCGCATTGCACCTCGAGGTCATGCGCGGTGCGATTGATGAGCGGCAGAAACAACGTGTCGACGGTATCGGGCGTTCGCCAGAGGTAGGGCAGATGCAGCTTGATCAGGTTCGATTGATCGTCGCGATCGAAAAAGCTCAGTCCCGGCTCCTGGACGCTCAGCGCGGCCGAACCGGACGCCGAAACTCCCTCGAAGCTGTAGGCGTTGCCGGCGAAGCGGCAGTCCGGATTATCGAACACATAAAATACCCGCGGTTCAGCGTAGCTGCCGTCGGGCGCCGGTCGGCTCAAGGGCGAGCGGAAGGCCCGGCATCCCTCCGGCAACTGTTCGAGCAGGCAGTAGCCGAAACGGATCGGCGACGGAATGATGACGCCGAGCGCGCTGGCGGCGGTGAACGGCAGGCACTGTTCCTGCACGCCGTAGCCCGACGGAACAGCCGTTCGTGTGCGTGCCGATGCGAGGCGGGGCAGCCTTGCATTCGGCACCAGCGGCACGATCGTCACCGTGGCGGTCATGGGCTCACCCGGGCGCGTCGCCGCCGCGCCATGGCGGCGGCGCCATCGGCGTGCTCCGCACCGAAGCGACCTCTCCGGTGCGGGACGCGCACGGCAACTACGGCGCCTGCACCAGGCCGGCGCCGACATCCGTGACCGGAAGCGGCAGGTGCCTGGCGGTCGAGGTCAGCTTGGCGCGCAGCGCGGCGCCGCGCAGACTGGCGTTGCTCTGGGCCCACAGTGCGGCACAGCCAGCCACATGCGGCGTCGCCATGCTGGTGCCGCTGATCGTGTTGTGCAGCTGCGGCCGCGGCCACGACGAGAACGTGTTCACGCCGGGGCCGGCGATGTCGATCTTGCCGCCGTTCGAAAACGACGCCACCCGAAGCGCGCTGTCGAGGGCCGCGACCGACATGACGCTGGGCGAGTTCGCCGGTGCGCCGGCGGGCTGGATCGAGCCGGGACGGTTGCTGGCATTGCCGGCCGCGGCGACGATCAGGCAGCCGGCGCCGAGCGCGGCGTTGCCGGCCGCGGTGTAGGACGGCTGCGCCGGGATCTGGGCGCCGAGCGACATCGAGATCACGGCGCATCGGTTGGCGATCGCCCAGTTCATGCCGGCAAGAACCTGGGCCTGGGTGCCGCCGCCGGAATTGGTCAGCACCTTGCCGATGAACATCTGCGCGCGAAAGCCGATGCCGTAACGCTGCAGCGGGCCCGGAGGCGATTGCGGCCCGCACGCGGTGCCGGCGGTATGGCTGCCGTGGCCGTGAAGGTCCTGCACCGGCTGTCCGACGAAGCTGTTGGAAACGATCGCGCGCCCGGCGAATTCGGGGTGGCCGAGATCGAAGCCGGTATCGAGCACGGCAACCTTGATGCCGTTGCCGTCGAAATGGCTGGGCGGCACCTTGCAGGCCACCAGCCCGAATGTCGCGCCCACCGATGTCGTGGAGACATCGCCGAGCACGGTGGCTCCCGGCAGCAGCGCGCCGAGGTCCTCGTAGATCATTTCCGCCGTCCGCAGCACGCCGCGCAGATAATCGCCCGGATTGACCTGCGATGCGAACATGAAATATTCCGGATCGACCGAATGCGCCGGGCTGTCGGCGGCGACGAAGTCCGCGGTCATCAGGCCATGCTCGGCGGCCGCGGCGCCGCCGACCAAAGCGACGCCGATCTCCGGGAACACCATCGCCTGGGCATCTCCGGCCTGCGCCATATCGACGGCCTGATCCTGGAAATCGCGCGCGTTGGCCACGCGCAGCCCCCGTTTCGATTGCAGGGATTTCAACGCGGCGGGACCGGCGCCTTCCTTGAACGTCATCAAAAAGCGTCCGGTCTTGGTGGTGTCGCCGCCCTGCGCCAGGGCGGCCAGCAAGAGGTCGTCGGCGCTGGCAGCGACTGTCTGCTGTACGCCGGGGGCGGTCGTCGCGGTGGGTTTCCTCGCCATGTTCGTCTCTCCTGTCAGCTGGATGGATTAAAAATAAATCTTCCAATGTTCTGATACGTCGAGATCGATTTGTTGGGGCTGCTGGTTATGCGCGCAGCGTTGGCCTTTCAGGCACTGGGCAATTGTTCAAAGATACCCCCGAAGGCGGCGCGCGGGTGTTAGTTGCCGCACTTGACTTATGCAATTTCAGATATAACAGGCACCGCGCGCAATGGAGCGGCCGTTGTCAATCGCTGCTCGCGGCGGCCTCGCGGCGAATGAGGGCGATCAGCACGCTGGTGCAGTGGGGCGAAGTTCAACTGCTCGATCTCGACAGCAATCAATTGCTGCTGCGGCGCATCGTCACCTTTCGCGGCAACACCGACACCGCGTTTCGCCGCGCCGCCGAATTCGTCGGCGAGACGCTGAAGGACGCGATGCCCAAGCCGTGATAAGCTTCCGGTTCAGGCTTTCATCGCAAACTAAGTCAAAGTTGAATGGCCGGAAACGCCACGCGACATGAGTGCGTTGGTGTGGGCTTCAACTTCGTACGCCTATGATGGACCGACAGCTCAAGCCATGGAAACTCGCCGTCGACCAGTTCTGGTCGGCCACCGCGCCTGACTATCGCGAAGCCGCGCGGGTGGTGGCCGAGATTGCCGCCAGTGGTGCCGAGCCTTCGCTTCGGCAGGCGGCGGCGCAGGCGCTGCCGAGCCTGCGCAACGCCATGCTGAAAACCTCCGACCGCGGCGCCAGGGACCTGGCGCGCCGCCGCCTGAGCTTCGTTCGCGACGCCTTGCACGTGCTCACCGCGCCGCGCTTCGGCAAACGCGGCACCGCGCCGGTGCTGACGCCGCAGGAACATTACCGGCAGATGCTCGGACTGCCGCTCGGCCGGCGCCTCGCGGCCGCGGAAATTCATCAGGCCTACAAGCGCTCCGCCAAGACCGCGCATCCGGATTGCGGCGGCAACGGCCAGGAATTTCGCGAACTGTCCGCGGCGCGCGATGCGCTGATGAAGGAGAGGTGAGGGGGCAATATGATGTCGCCGCTCGCTCAGTCCTCGCGGCAACGAACGTCGGCCTCATCCTGAGGAGCCGCGCCTCTTGGCGCGGCGTCTCG
>JAQGJF010000262.1 GCA_028290765.1 Tardiphaga sp. | reverse complement strand
TGCCGCCGGGATTTCCGGACGCGCTTCGGTCGACCGCCACGCGGTTCGCGAAAGAGTACCGCAGCCGGTTGCGGACGTTCGAGGAGGAGTACGAGGTGGCGCCGGGGCTGGTCGTCACTCGCACCGGCGGCCACACCACCGGGCACAGCGTGGTCCGACATGCGTCCGGCGGCGACCGGCTGACGTTCGCCGGCGACCTCGTGTTCGCGGTCGGGTTCGAACACCCCGAATGGTACAACGGCTTCGAGCACGACCCCGAGGAGGCGGCCCGCGTCCGGCTCCGTCTGTTGCGGGAGCTGGCTGAGACCGGCGGGCTACTGGTGGCCACTCATTTGCCGTTCCCATCCGTCGGCCATGTCGCGGTCGCCGGCGACGCCTTTCGTTGGGTACCGGTCTTCTGGGACTACTGACGGCTTGTTGGGTCAGGGCCGAACCCCGCCGCGCGCCGGGCGTGCCGCTGCCTTGGCATCGGCCGATCCGGAACGTGTGACTGAAGTCTGGATACATCACGCGATATGGACCGCGCTCCGGACAGGAGCGCGGCCCGCTCACCATCGACCAATCTGGAGCCCACCGCGATGAAACACGAGACCGTGCGCGCAACCGCGTTCGCCATGCCGCTGACGAACCCGGCCTTTCCACCCGGCCCCTACCGCTTCATCAACCGCGATTACTTCATCATCCAGTACCGGACGGATCCCGAAGCGCTGCGCCGGATCGTGCGGGAACCACTCGAACTCACTGAACCCGGTGGTAACTCCGTCATTGCGAGGAGCTCTTGCGACGAAGCAATCCAGTTCTTGCTTCTTGGCTCCTGGATTGCTTCGCTTCGCTCGCAATGACGGGGCCGATGTCGTCGAACTAACTCAAAGTCATCACGCTGTAGACACTACCGGCATCAAAACTTCGTTTCTCGCAACCGAGCGTTTTCATGGATCTTGCACTGCAGCTCTTGTTCACCGGGATCGGCATCGGCGCCGTCTACGCGCTGGTTGCGCTCGGTTTCGTGCTGATTTTTCGCGCCACCAATGTGGTGAATTTCGCGCAAGGCGAATTCTCGATGGTCGCCGCCTATCTCATGGTGGTGTTCGCCGTCGATCTTGGCTGGCCGTACTGGCTGTCGTTTCTGGTGTCGCTGGCGGGCATGGCGCTATTGGGCGCGGTTTTCAATCTCGGGGTCTATTATCCGCTGCGGCATCGCACCTTTCTGCCGGTCATCATCGCCACCATCGGCGCCTCGATCCTGATGGCCAATTCGGTGCTGGCGATTTACGGGCCGCAGCCGCAGGTGCTGGAGGGCTGGTTCGAGACCCCCGGCATCCAGCTCGGGCCGGTCTATCTCGACAGCCAGTATCTCTTGATCATCGCCGTGACGATGGTGCTGGTGGTGTTCAACTACTGGTTCTTCGAACACACCATGCTCGGCAAGAAACTGCAGGCGACCTCGCAGGACAAGGAGATGGCCTCGCTGCTCGGCATCTCGGTGTCGACCATGATCATGATCACCTTCATCTATTCGGCGGTGCTCGGCGGTCTCGCCGGCATTCTGGTGGCGCCGATCCTGTTCGTGTCGATCCAGATGGGCTCGACCATCGCGCTCAAGGCGTTTGCGGCCACCATCATCGGCGGTTTCGGTGACGTCGCCGGCGCCATCATCGGTGGGCTCGCGCTCGGCATCATCGAGACCTTCGGCGCCGCCTACATCTCGGTGCCCTACAAGGATGGTTTTGCCTTCCTGGTGCTGGTGCTGTTTCTGGTGTTCCGGCCGCAGGGCATCTTCGGCGAACGCGTCGCGGAGAAGGCATGAGCGCCCCCAGCGAGAACATGCCGGTGGTCGCGCCGGCCCCCCGTTCGACGCCGCTGTTGGTGCGTCATCTGCCGTATTTCATCGGCGCCGCGGTCGTGGTCGCGCTCGCCGCCATGATGCGGTTCGACGGCTACATCCTCAACATCCTGCTGCAGGCCACCACCTTCGCCATCGCGGTATTCGGCCTGTCGGTGGTGCTCGGCCTGTGCGGCCAGATCAATCTGGCGCAGGCGGCGTTCTTCGGTTTCGGCGCCTACGCGGTCGGCATCGGAACCACGGATTTTCACCTCAGCTACTGGCTCTGCCTGGCCGGCGGATGCGTGATGGCCCTGCTGGCCGGCGCCTTGCTGGGGTTGTCGACGCTGCGCCTCGGCGGCCACTATCTGGCGATGGTGACGATCTCGTTCCAGCAGATCGTCACGCTGGTCATGATCAACGCGATCTGGCTCACCCATGGTCCCGACGGCGTCGGCAGCATCGGCCGTCCCGATCTGTTCCAGTCGTCGCAATCCTATCTCGCCTTCTGCGTCGGCATGCTGGCGCTGGTCGGCTATTTCGTCTGGCATCTGCCGGACACCCGTCTCGGGCGCGCGATGCGCGCGGTGCGCGACAACGAACTCGCGGCCGGCGTGGCCGGCATCGACGTGTTCCGCACCAAGGTCTACGCCTTCGCGATCTGCGCGGTGCTGGGCGGGTTGGCCGGCGGGCTGTTCGCCGGCGGTTTTTCCTATGTCAGCCCCGACCAGTTTTCGTTCGCGGAATCGATCGTGTTCCTGACCATGTCGCTGCTCGGCGGCGTCGCGTCGCCGATTGGCTCGGCGATCGGCACGGGGTTGTTGATCCTGATTCCGGAATGGCTGCGGTTCCTGAAAAGCGTGCCCGGACTTTATCTGGCGATCTACGGGCTCTCGGTGATCCTGATCATCCGCTACATGCCCGACGGCATCTGGGGTTTTGTCAACGCCGCGACCGTGCGCTGGCGAGCCAAGGCCAAGGTTCACGCCGCCGGTCCGGCGCTGCAACTCGCGCCTGCGACGGTGGGCGGCGACATCGTGCTGGAAGTCACCGGACTTGCCAAACATTTCGGCGGCCTCAAGGCGGTCGACAATGTCGACATCGCGGTCAGGCGCGGCTCCGTTCATGCGCTGATCGGACCGAACGGCTCCGGCAAGACCACCACGCTGAACGTGCTTTCGGGGCTCTATCAAGCCACTGCCGGCAAGGTGGTGCTCGACGGCACCGATGTGACCGACATGCCGCCGCACCTGCGCACCGCCGCGGGCCTCGGCCGCACCTTCCAGAACATCCGGTTGTTTCGCTCGATGACCGCTCTGGAAAATGTCGTGATCGGCGCCGAGCGTCCTGGCAATA